>CAZXNF010000542.1:0-2660 GCA_964641785.1 uncultured Streptomycetaceae bacterium
GCCGTAAGCAAAGGCCGCGATCGCCGCCGCCATCGAAGCGTTGCCCGGCATCGGGCGCTCGACGGCGGCGGCGATCGCGGCCTTTGCTTACGGCACGCGCGCGGCCATCCTCGACGGCAATGTGAAGCGGGTCTTCGCGCGGCATTTCGGCGTGCGCGGCTGGCCCGGTACGCCTGCTGTCGCGGCGCGGCTGTGGGCGTTCGCCGAAGCCGTGCTGCCCGCGCGCGGCATCGAGGCCTACACCCAGGGCCTGATGGACCTCGGCGCGACGATCTGCACGCGCACGCCGCAGTGCGCGGTCTGCCCGCTGGCGGCCACGTGCGCAGCCACGGCGCAGGGTCTCACCGCCCGCATTCCCGCCGCCAAACCGAAGAAGCTATTGCCGCACCGGCGGACGGCCATGCTGATCGCGCTGCATGCGGGTTGCGTACTGCTGGAGAAGCGCCCGGCGCAGGGCATCTGGGGCGGTTTGTGGAGCCTGCCCGAAGCCGCGGCGGACAGCCGCACGGCACCGTGGACGGCACTGCTCGGGCGCGGCCGGCATCGCGCGGAGTTGCTGGCGCCGGTCGAGCACGGGTTCACGCACTACCGGCTGACGATCGAGCCTCGCGTGGTGCGCCTCGCGCGGCCGCCGACGGCACGCGCCGGCTGGATCTGGCTGCCGCTCGTCGAAGCGCCCGACGCGGCGCTGCCGGCGCCGGTGAAGCGCATCCTCGCCACGCTGGCCGCGGCCCGCTGACGTGAGTGTCCCTGCACCACCGACCGACTGGCCGCAACTGCGCGAGTGGCGTCGCGCGGAGCGCCGCCGGCTGATCGCCGCGCGCGAGGCGCTGGACCCGGTGCGCCGGCAAGAACGCAACGCCGCGATCACGGCCTCGTTGCTGGCCGCGTTCGGCGCGCTGGAACGCTGCGTGGTGGGATTCTGCTGGCCCATCCGCGGAGAGTTCGATGCGCGCCACGCCATGCGGCACTGGCGTGAGCGCGGTGCCGTGACGGCGCTGCCGTATGTGGTGGCGCCGGCGACGCCGCTGGCGTTCCGGGCATGGCGGCCCGGCATGGCCCTGGCGCGGGGCGCGATGGACATTCCATATCCGGCTGCGGGGCCGCCGGTGGTGCCGGACGCCGCGGTGGTGCCCGTGAACGGTTTCGACGCCGCGGGTTATCGGCTCGGCTACGGCGGCGGCTATTTCGACCGCACGCTGGCCCAACTCGAACGCCGCGTGCTGGCCATCGGCGTCGGTGATGCCGAGGCTCGCCTGGACACGATCGTGCCGCAGTTGCACGACATCCCGATGGACTTCATCGTCACCGAAGCCGCGGTGTATGCGCGCGGCGGGCAGGGCCTGTGCGCCGTGACGCCTGCAGAGGCGGCGGTGGAAGCGGCACGCCTGTTCGCGAGCCGCGCGTTGCCACGGCAGGGCGCCGGCGGGCTCAGCTCACCGGTTTGCTACGCCGGCGAATCGTCCTAGGTCCGCGACGCTTCGAGCAGCGTGCGGATGCGCTGCAGCCGGACGTGTGAATCGCCCAGTTCCAGCAGTTCCTGCTTGACACGCATCGGCAGCGGCAGGACCTCGGCGAGCCGGTAGCCGACCCAGACCGCGTCCTCGAACTGGTGCGGGCTCGGGAAATGCTCGACGCCGACGCGCGAGATGATGGTCTTCAAGAGGTCCACGCAGATCGCTTCGTCGGCCGCCGCCGCGGGCTCCGCCTCGATCGGTTCGATGCGCGCGGAGAGCAGGCCGTTGCGGGCGACGCTCTGTTCGAGGATGCGGAACCGCTGCTCGCCCTCGACCTCCAGCAAAAACATGCCCGGATGCGGCAGGTCCCAGTTGCGGATGCGCGCGAGGCAGCCGACCGGCTCGGGCAGCGCGGGCGCGCCGACCTCGTGCCCCTCGCGGATCAGGCACACGCCGAAGGGCTTGTCGTCGCGCAGGCAGACCTTGGTCATCTCGACGTAGCGCTGCTCGAACACCTTGAGCGGCAGCGTGCCGCCGGGGAACAGTACGCTCTGCAGCGGGAAGATGTGGACGTTGTTCATAAAATCCCGGGAATCAGCCATGGGGATGAGTGAGGAGTGAGAAAAGCGAGAGACGATAGACGATAGACGAAAGATACGTGCGCTCAACCGTCGCTGCCGCCTCTATTCTTTCGTCTTTCGTCTCTCGCCTCACTGTCCTTGAGCCAGTTCGCGATGCCGTACTAGCAAGCGGGCATGGCCGGCGAAGCGCCGCGCCAGCGTTTCCGCGAAGTAAACGGAGCGGTGCTGGCCGCCGGTGCAGCCCATGGCCACGGTGAGGTAGGCGCGGTTGTCGCGCACGAAGCACGGCAGCCAGCGTTCGACGTAGTCGCCGATGTTCGCGAGCATGTGCATGCTGTCGGCGTCGGCCTCGATGAAGGCGCGCACGGCGTCGTCCTTGCCGGTCTGCGGCCGCAGCACGGGATCGTAGTAGGGGTTGGGCAGGCAGCGCACGTCGAAGACGAGGTCCGCGTCGAGCGGAATGCCATGCTTGAAGCCGAAGGACGCGAACAGCAGCGTCAGGCCGGTGCCGGACAGCCCGGCGAAATCCTTGACCCAGGCACGCAGCGCGTTTGGCCGCAGGTCGCTGGTGTCGATGCGGTGGGCGAGGTCCGCGATGGCGGCCAGCTGCTCGCGTTCGCGG
>CAZXNF010000543.1:0-2647 GCA_964641785.1 uncultured Streptomycetaceae bacterium
CTTCCCCCGCGCACTGCGCAAGGGAAGGTGAGAAATGACTGCGTGCGATCGATTGTCCATCCCGGCCTTCCCCCGCAAGCGGGGGAAGGAGGTTCTTGCCTTAAGCGGCCGCGCGTTTTTCGGCCAGCACTGCCTTCGTCACCGCCAGCCCGAAGCTTTGCGTATTGCCGCGTCCGCCGAGATCGCCGGTGCGCGTTTCGACATTCGCGAGTGCTGCATCCACCGCCGTCTGGATCGCCTTGCAGGCATCGAGATACGCGGGCTTGTTGTGCCGCATGCCCAGCCACTCCAGCAGCATCGCCGCCGACAGGATCATGCCGGTCGGGTTGGCGATGCCCTTGCCCGCGATGTCCGGCGCGGAGCCGTGCCCAGCGTTGGCGATGGCGTGCTCGTCACCGGCATTCAACGCCGCCGCAAGGCCGAGCCCACCCGACAGGGCAACCGCTTCGTTGGACAGGATGTCGCCGAACATGTTGGTGATGAGGATCACGTCGTAGCGATCCGGCCGCGTATAGAGGTCGGCGGCCATCGCATCGATGTCCATCTCGCGCATGGCGATATCCGGATGCTGCTTTGACAGCGCCCACGCCTCGCCCATGAACAGGCCGTCGGTGACCTGCAGTACGTGCTGCTTGCCGACCGCCGTCACGTTCTTGCGGCGGCGCTGCGCGTAGTCGAACGCCACTTTCGAGATGCGGCGCGAGCCCTGGCGCGTGATCTTGCGCACCGACAGCGCCACATCCTCCGTCGGCATGAACTCGGCGATGCCCAGGAACATGTTGCGGTCGGCGTAGAAGCCTTCCGTGTTTTCACGCACGATCAGGACATCCAGCCCCTCGCGCGCGAGCGGAATGCCGGGCCGGCTGCGCGCCGGCCGCAGGTTCGCATACAGCTCCAGCCGCTTGCGGATGGTGCCCGGCACGTTGATGCCGCCCTTTTCGCGCGGTGGATACTCGGTCATGCCGCAGGGCCCGAGGATGACGCCATCGGCATCCACCGCCGCCTGCACCGCGGCGTCCGTCAGCGTCGTGCCGTGCTTGCGAAAGCTCGGCATGCCGACGTCGATTTCGTTCAGCCGCAGACCCAGTCCGTAGACCTGGTCCGCGGCTTTCACGACCGCCATGGCGGCCGCCATGATTTCCGGCCCGATGTCGTCCCCGGGCATCACTACGACGTTCATTGCGTTGCCTTTCTTTGCTTATTCAGCCTTGATGTTGCCTTCCTGCACGACCTTGACCCAACGCGCGTATTCGCGATTGATGCGCTCGCCGAACTTCTGCGGCGTGCCGCCGGTGGCGGTCAGCCCTTGCGCTTCGAGGTTCTTCTTCATGTCCGGCGCCTGCAGCGCCTTGTTGATGGCGTCGTTCACGCGCGCGATGATCTCCGGCGGCGTGCCCTTCGGCGCCATCGCACCGAACCACAGCTCCACGTCATAGCCGGGCAGGGTTTCCGCAATGGTCGGCACGTTGGGCAGCGAGTACCAGCGTTGCGCGGTGGTAACGCCCAACGCGCGCAGCTTGCCGGTCGACAGGTGCGGCACCACCGGCAGCAGACTGCCGACGATGATCGGGGCCTGGCCCGACAGCAGGTCGGTCATGGCCGCGCCGGTGCTCTTGTACGGCACGTGGATCATCTTGGTCTTGGTCATGCTCAGGAAGAGTTCGGTGGAGAGGTGCGTCAGCCCGCCCACGCCGCTCGACGCGTACACCAGTTGCCCGGGCTTCGCTTTCGCCAGCGCGATCAGTTCCTTGGTCGTTTTCACCGGCAACGATGGATGCACGGCCAACACGAAGGGCGTGATGCCGAACTCCGCGACCGGAACGATATTGACGATGGGGTCGAACGGCGGCTTGTGCGTGGCGGCCGTCGCCGAGAAGCTGCCGGACATCATCATCAGGACGTAGCCGTCCGGCACCGCTTTGGCCACCATCTCCATGCCAATGATGCCGCCGGCGCCGCCGCGGTTGTCCACCACGAACTGCTGGCCCAACGCTTCGGTGAGCTTGGCCGAGAACTGCCGCGCGGTGATGTCGCTGCCACCGCCGGGGGCGAAAGGCACGATCACGCGCACCGGTTTGACCGGGTATTGCTGGGCCAGCGCCGGCGCGACGGCCAGCGACGACAGTGCTGCGGCAGCCAGCGCCGAGCGAGCGGCGGACTGCTTGACGGATGAACGAATCACGAAATTCTCCTCAGAGGGTTTGTTATGGTGGTGACGGGCGTGCCCGGGGCGCTGTTGTCCGCGTTTTTCCGGAGGGCGATTATCCCCGAAGTGGCCGCCCAATCCCGAACGGCGTGCCGCCAGCCCATTCAGGGGTTATCGGCGCTGATCTTGGCGGCTTGCGCCACCTTGGTGAACTTCGCCAGCTCGGATTTGAACAGCGCCGCGGTCTCCTCCGGACTGGTGCCCACCACTTCGGCGCCGAGCGAGGCCAGCCTTTCCTTCACATCCGGCAACGCCAGCGCCTTGAGCATTTCCTGGTTGAGCCGGATGATGATTTCCCGCGGCGTCTTCACCGGGGCCACCGCGCCATACCAGGTGCTCATGGCATAGCCGGGCACGCCGGACTCCGCCACCGTGGGCACGGCCGGCAGCACGCCCACACGCTTTTCGGTGGTGACCGCCAGCGCCCGCACACGTCCGGAC
>CAZXNF010000544.1:0-226 GCA_964641785.1 uncultured Streptomycetaceae bacterium
GAACTCGAGGAAGGCGCCGACTTCGAGGAGATCGAGAAGCGCATCAAGGCGGCTCGCATGCCCAAGGAAGCCCGCAAGAAAGCCGAAGCCGAGTTGAAGAAGCTGCGCCTCATGTCGCCGATGTCGGCGGAGGCGACGGTGGTGCGCAATTATCTGGACCAGCTGATCGGCCTGCCGTGGCGCAAGAAGAGCAAGATCTCGACCGACCTCGTGGCGGCGGAGAAGG
>CAZXNF010000544.1:236-2641 GCA_964641785.1 uncultured Streptomycetaceae bacterium
GTCGAGTACCTCGCGGTCCAGCAGCGCGTGGACAAGCTGAAGGGGCCCATCCTGTGCCTCGTCGGCGCGCCTGGCGTGGGCAAGACCTCGCTCGGCCAGTCGATCGCGCGCGCGACCAACCGCAAGTTCGTGCGCATGTCGCTCGGCGGCGTGCGCGACGAATCCGAGATCCGCGGGCATCGCCGGACCTACATCGGTTCCATGCCCGGCAAGATCCTGCAGAACATGTCCAAGGTCGGCGTGCGCAACCCGCTGTTTCTGCTGGATGAGGTGGACAAGATGGGCATGGATTGGCGCGGCGACCCGGCGTCGGCCCTGCTGGAAGTGCTCGACCCGGAGCAGAACGCGACGTTCGTGGACCACTACGTGGAAGTCGAGTACGACCTGTCGGACGTGATGTTCGTGGCTACGTCCAACACGCTCAACATCCCGCCTGCGCTGCTTGACCGGATGGAAGTCATCCGGCTCTCGGGCTATACCGAGGACGAGAAGGTCAATATCGGCCTGAAACACCTGATGGCCAAGCAGATGAAGACGCACGGGCTGAAGTCGGAGGAGCTGACGGTGTCGGAGAGCGGTCTTCGCGACATCATCCGCTACTACACGCGGGAGGCCGGGGTGCGCGCGCTCGAGCGCGAGATTTCCAAGATCTGCCGCAAGGTGGTGAAGGCCCTGGTGCGCGACGATGCGAGCCGCAAGGTCACGGTCAGCGCCCGCAATCTGGACAAGTACCTGGGCGTGCGCCGCTACACCTACGGCATGGCCGAGAAAAACAACCAGGTCGGGCAGGTGACGGGGCTGGCTTGGACCGAAGTGGGCGGCGAACTGCTGACGGTGGAAGCCGCGCTGATGCCCGGCAAGGGCAAGGTGCAGCGCACCGGAAAACTGGGTGACGTCATGCAGGAATCGGTGGCCGCAGCCCACACGGTCGTGCGCAGCCGGTCGAACAAACTCGGGATCAAGGACGAGGCGTTCGAGAAAAAGGACATCCACATCCACTTTCCCGAAGGCGCCACGCCCAAGGACGGGCCCAGCGCGGGCATTGCGGTGACGACGGCCATGGTGTCCGCCCTGACCGGTATTCCGGTGCGGGCGGATGTGGCCATGACCGGCGAGATCACGCTGCGCGGCGAAGTGCTCCCGATTGGCGGACTTAAGGAAAAGCTGCTGGCGGCGCATCGCGGCGGCATCAAGACGGTGTTGATCCCGGAAGAGAACGTGAAGGATCTGACCGAGATTCCGGAGAACGTGAAAAACCGCCTGGAGATCCATCCCGTGAAGTGGATCGAGCAGGTGCTGGAGATGGCGCTTGAGCGCAAACCCGAGCCGTTGCCGGAAAAGGATGATGTCTCGACGCCGCCACCGGTGGAACAGGCGACGACGGTGGCGATCAAGCACTGACAGCGCTGCGGTTTGCCGGAATAGCGTGTCTTCTGACACGCTATTTTTTTGCGCCCTTGACTCGCGCACTTGTCAAGCAGGGCCGTGTGACGGCCGCGCTTGACACTTAATTTTTGCACTTGTTATAACAGCAGCGCATTTACACCGCTTCCCTCCGTCCAGATCGAAACCCAGTGGAACCCAAGCTTCAGCAGTCAGGCGGTGCGCGCCGGGCGATGCCCGGATGCGGAAACATCCGCTCGCAAGGTCCAGCGTCACCACGTCATTCCGCTACGGCCGACAAGGCGGTTGCGGCACGCTTTCTCAATCGTATCCAGTCCAAGAGGATTTCACTGTGAACAAGTCCGAACTCATTGAATCGGTCGCCCGGTCGGCCGACATCTCGAAAGCCGCCGCCGAGAAGGCCCTGGATGGCGCGCTGGAGGCCATCACCGCCTCGCTCAAGAACGGCGCCGCGGTGACGCTCGTCGGCTTCGGCACCTTCAAGGTGACCGAGCGGGCCGCGCGCACGGGGCGCAACCCGCGCACGGGGGAAGAGATCAGCATCAAGGCCGCCAAGGTGCCCAAGTTCAGCGCTGGCAAGGCCCTCAAGGATGCGGTAAACTGATGAAGCGATTTGGTTTTAACCGTAGGCACGGTGGTAGCGCGGTAGTGGTGCGGTAGTGGTCTGGCGGAAGTCCACGGAAGTCCAGTTGCGGGGTGGCTGCGGTCACCCCGCGGTGTTTTCCGGGGCATCGCCAGACGGAAGGGGTGCTTAGCTCAGTTGGTAGAGCGTCGCCCTTACAAGGCGAATGTCGGCGGTTCGAGCCCGTCAGCACCCACCAGTCAGACATTGCTGAGTTTTGAGTGTTGAGTGTTGAGTGTTGAGTGTTGAGTGCCGGCGCTTATAGTTGAGTTGGGCGTCCGGTGACCGGTCAGAACTCAGAACTCAGAACTTAACATTGCAGTTCAGGAGTGGTAGTTCAGTTGGTTAGAATACCGGCCTGTCACGCCGGGGGTCGCGG
>CAZXNF010000545.1:0-2635 GCA_964641785.1 uncultured Streptomycetaceae bacterium
GCTCAAACATTCCTTTTTGGGGTTCACCGCGGCCACCGCCAAGCGCTCAAGGTGGCCGCGCCTGCTGAGGGCAGCACGGCAACTCTCCAGCCTCTCAAGCACGCCTCCGCATCCCTGGGGAGGCTTTGTTGCCCTTGCACAGCGGCCCTGGTGAGGGTGGAGTATGTCCACCACTCCATCCTCGGGGGCTTTGTGTCTCACACGGAATACAGCAGTGAATCCTGGTTTGACCGCATCAAGGGATCCTTCCGCAGCGTGCTGACCGGTCTGGCCCTGTTTGTTGTTGCCTTCCCCATCCTGTTCTTCAATGAGGGCCGGGCGGTCAAGACCGCGCGCAGCCTGGAGGAAGGCGCGGGGGCGGTGGTGAGTGTGCCCTCGGACAAAGTGGATGCGGCCAATGACGGGAAGCTGGTCCATTTCTCCGGGACTGCCACGCCCAAGGGCACGCTGGAAGACCCGCTGTTTGGAATCTCCGTCCCGGCGCTGCATTTCTACCGTAGCGCGGAGATGTACCAGTGGGTGGAGAAGCAGAAGGAGGAGAAGGACAAGAAAGTGGGCGGCGCGGTCGAGAAGAAAATCACTTACACTTATGAGAAGGGCTGGTCCGCAGAGCTCATTGACTCCAAGGAATTCAAAGAGAAGAAGGACCATGACAACCCGGCCACCCTCCCCGTCCCCAGTGAGGAGCTGCACGCCGCAGACGTCACGGTGGGCGCGTTCACGTTGCCGGCCAATCTGATTGCGCGCATTGACAACAATGACAAGTTCCCCGTGGATGAGGCCTTGCTGGCCAAGGTGTCCCCCACGCTGCGGGGAAAGCTGAAGGTCCACAACCAGACATTCTACCTGGGCGCGGACCCGGCAAACCCCGCCATCGGTGACGTGAAGATCTCGTTCTCCGTGGTGAAGCCGGCCGCGGTGAGCATTGCCGCACAGCAGGCGGGCAACAGCCTGATGCCCTACAAGACCAAGGCGGGCGGGAATGTGGAGCTGCTGGAAGACGGCACCGTGAAAGTAGCTGACTTCGGCATCGCGCGCATTCAGTCGTCCGAGTTCACGCAGGCCGGCCAGATCCTGGGGACGCCCTCCTACATGTCGCCCGAGCAGTTCATGGGCCAGCCCGTGGACGGGCGCTCCGACCTTTTCTCGGCAGGCGTGGTGCTCTACCAGTTGCTGACCGGCGAACGCCCGTTCACCGGTGCTGCGACCACCATCATGCACAAGGTGCTGAAGGAAGACCCGCTGCCGCCCTCCACGCTCAACGTGCAGGTGCCCAAGCCCTTCGACGCGGTGATCCGCAAAGCAATGGGCAAGCGGCCGGAAGACCGCTTCCAGACCGCGCAGGCGTTTGCCGAGGCGATCAACACCGCCGCTGACAACCGCATGCCCGAGGGCATCGATATCTCGCCCGAAGCGACCATGGTGGCGGGCGGCGACAGCACCTTCATCAGCCTGGATGCCACCCAGGCCGCGCCGGCAACGCAGAAAATGCCCGCCACGGACCGCACCGTCGCCGCAACGCTGCGCACGGCCGCCTCGCCACCGCCTCCTGCTGTAACGGACACCGCGCCAGCCGAGCCTCCTGCGGCGCCCAGCAGTTCGTCCAGAAACATCGTCGTCCTCGCCACCGTGGGCGGGCTGGGCATCCTCATCGCGCTTGCTGCCTGGTTCATGACCGGCCGGGATATGGCGACGACCGCAACGACCGCAGCGGCCCCGGCAACGCCGGCTGCAACCACGACGACTGCCGCACCTGCAGCCGTCCCATCCGCAGCGCCCGCTCCGGCGATCGTGCAGGCAGCGCCCGGCACCATGATCTTCAGCGCTATGGGCTACGCCGACCCGGACAACCAGCAGTTCAAGGCCGACCCGAATGCCGCCGCCGCCGCCGCGCGCAACGACGCCCGGCGCCAGCTCGTCGAGAAAGCGCTGGCCCTGACCGTGGAGGGTGCTTCGCTGGCGAAGAACGCCGCGCTCGTCGACAAGCTGCTCGCCCGCAGCGGCGAGTTCGTCGCCAACGTCGTGATCGAAGGCGCGCCGGTGACGGGCAAGGACGGTCTGGTGCAGGTCGCCACCGTCGGCGTGGTCAGGGTGCGCGACGTGCAGAAGGCGCTGAACCAGATGTCGCGCGAGGAGCGGGTCGACTTCATCCGCACCAACGGCGACCCGAAGATTTCGGTGGCGATCACCGTCAAGGACGAAGCCACGGGCGCCGGCCAGCCTTCGCAGATCGCCGAGAACATCCTCAAGGAACGCATCCAGTCCTTCGGCTTCCGCATCTGGTCGGACGAAGCGAAGGCCAAGACCCCTGCCGACATCGCGGTGGTGGGCGAAGCCACTGTGCGCAAGCTGTCGGCCAAGCTCGCGGCGTCGGGCCTCACCATCGACAAGTACCTGCTGACCTCGTGGACGGTGAAGGCGGTGGACCGCGCCACCGGCGAGGAGGTGTACTACAACAACAAGCTGCCGAAGAACGTGGCGAGCCAGGCCACGGCCGAGCAGGCGCTCGCCGACATCGGCACCAAGGTCGCCGACGAGTTCTCGCGCGGCTTCTTCCTCCAGCATTTCGTGCCGGGCGGCCGGCGCGTCTTCCTGCAGTTCGAGGGGTTGCCCGGCAAGCCGGCGGAGCTCGCGA
>CAZXNF010000546.1:0-2635 GCA_964641785.1 uncultured Streptomycetaceae bacterium
TCGCGGCGGCCGGCTACGTCAATTACGAAACCTCCGCGTTCGCCAAGCCCGGCGCGCAATGCCGCCACAACCTCAACTACTGGACGTTCGGCGACTACGTGGGCATCGGCGCCGGCGCGCACGGCAAATGGTCCCTGCGGGATCGCGTCACTCGCGACGCGCGCTGGCGGAGCCCGCGGGAGTATCTCGAGAAGGCGCGGGCCGGCGATCCCGTACAGACGACGGCGACGGTTTCCGTCCGCGACCTGCCCGGTGAGTTCATGATGAACGCGCTGCGGCTGGCGGAAGGCTTTCCGCTGACACTGTTCGAGGAGCGCACGGGTTTGCCGCGCACGGCGGTGCTGGGGCCGCTCGACGAGGCGGAGCGCCTGGGCTTTATCGTCCGCGACCACGCAAGGGTGGTGCCCACGGAGCGCGGGCGGCGCTTCCTCAACGACCTGCTGGCGTTGTTCCTGCCGGCAGATTAGCCGGAACGTTTGCGAAACAGCAGGTCCCACACGCCGTGGCCGAGCTTGAGGCCGCGCGTTTCGAACTTGGTCTGCGGACGCCACGCCGGGCGCGGAGCAAAATCTTCCGCGGTGTTTTCCAGCGAAGGCTCGGCGCGCAGCGCTTCGAGCATCCAGTCCGCGTATTCCTTCCAGTCGGTGGCCGAGTGGAAGTAGGCGCCGGGCGCGAGTCGTGATGTGAGTAGGGCCAGGAACGGCGCCTGCACGATGCGCCGCTTGTGGTGGCGCTTCTTGGGCCAGGGATCCGGGAAGTAGAGGTGGCAGCCGGCCAGGGATGCCGGCGGAATCATGGTGTTCAGCACCTCGACCGCATCGTGCTGGATCACGCGCAGGTTCGTGAGCCCGTCCGCGTCGATCTGCTTCAACAGGCTGCCGACGCCCGGCGTGTGCACTTCGATCGCGAGGAAATTGCGGTCGGGTTGCGCGGCGGCGATCGCGGCGGTGGTCTCGCCCATGCCGAAACCGATTTCGAGGGTCGTGGGCGACGCGCGGCCGAAGATCGCGGCGAAATCGAGCGCGCCCGGCGCGTAGGCGATGCCGTAGCGCGGCAGGAGCGTGTCGTAGGCGCGCTGCTGGGCGGTGGAGATGCGGCCCTGCCGCAGCACGAAACTGCGGATCGGACGAACCGGGCCGGAGGCTTGCTCACTCATGGAGCGCCGAGTGTAGCGGGGGCCAGCGCCAGGCCGCCCGTATCGTGGCAAAATTTCCACCATGCAACTTTATCGGCATTGGGCAAAGGCAAGGGCCGTCGCCACCGCAGCCAACGGGAAGACCCTTGCCGTCACCGCATGGGGCTGGTCCGCGATTGGGCTGGAGGATGCGGGCGCGCAGGCGCAGGCGCGGGCGCAGGCGGCAGTCCAGAAGCTCGCCGCCTGCGGCGAGCCGGGCCGCTACGGGTATCTCGAGCGTCCGCTGCGCGAGGAGGAGCTGGAGCGCACCGAAGATAGCGCGGGGCAGCCGCTCGTCGTCATCACTCGCAACGGCTATGGCGCCCGGATCATGAACGCGGCGAACGCCATGTTTGTGGACGTCGACTTGCCGGAGACGTGGTGGTGGGAGACCTTTTGCTGGAAGATCGCGCGGCTGTGGTCGAGCGATGCGCCGTCGCCGCCTGCGCGCCGCGAAGCGGCGGCAATCGCGCTGCTCGAACGGCTGCGGGCGCGCGACCCCGCGTTCGGCGCCCGCGTCTACCGGACGCGCGCGGGCTTGCGCTACCTGCTGACCCACCGCACGGCGGAGCCGACCGCGCAGTCGACGGTCGATTGCATGGAGGCGCTGCACGCCGATCCCCTCTACGTGCGGCTGACACGGGCCCAGGCCTGTTTTCGTGCGCGGCTGACGCCGAAACCGTGGCGTGTCGGCCTGTTGGAGCCTCGCTGGCAGTGGCCGTGGCCGAATGCCGAGGCCGGGCGGGCGTTCCGTGAGTGGGAGGACCGCTACCGCGCCGCCAGCGCGGGGCATGCCGTGTGTGCGTTCGTGGCAACCGTGGGCAATCCGGTCATTGATCTGGCGCTCGCGGCGGTCGTGGTAAGCCACGATCGGGAGACGGGCGCCACGTCGGGGCTGCCGCTGGCCTGAGCGGCCGGCGGCGCGTCAGGGCTTGGCCGTAAACGTGCCTTCGCTGGGAGAACTCGCGGTAAACGACCCCTCGCTCGGAGAGCTCGGGGTGGCCGCGTAGATTTTCTTCGGCATGCGGCCCGCGAGGAAGGCCGCGCGGCCCGCTTCCACCGCCTTTTTCATGGCAGTGGCCATCAATACCGGATTCTTCGCGGCGGCGATCGCGGTGTTCATCAGCACGCCGTCGCAGCCGAGCTCCATCGCGATGGCGGCATCGGAAGCGGTGCCGACGCCGGCATCGACCAGTACCGGCACCTTAGCGTTGGCGATGATGATCTGCAGGTTCCACGGGTTGAGGATGCCCATGCCGGAGCCGATGAGCGATGCGAGCGGCATCACGGCGACGCAACCGATGTCCTCCAGGCGTTTGGCGAGGAGAGGATCGTCGCTGCAATAGACCATGACCTGAAAGCCGTCCTTCACCAGCTTCTCAGCGGCTACCAGCGTTTCCGGCATGTTCGGATACAGCGTCTGCGGATCGCCCAGCACTTCGAGCTTGACCAGTGTGTGGC
>CAZXNF010000547.1:0-2627 GCA_964641785.1 uncultured Streptomycetaceae bacterium
GTTCTTGGTGGCGCCGTCCGCCCGCGCGAGCGCCCGCGAAGCGGTGCGCGCCGCGCGGCCCACGCCGTGCATGTAAGTCTGCATGTCCACGAGAGAATTCTAGCAGCCGGCCCCGGTATTACCGGGACCGGGAAGGCGTTCAGGCCGCGACGAGGCCCTGCGCGAACCGCAGGCCGAGCCGCGCGAATTCGTCCCACGCATTACCGCTGGCGATGCCCTTGACAATGCGATCGATGCGCGCGGCGTGCGCGAGTGCCGCGGTGGCGGCGGCCTCGTCGATGCGCCGGGCGGCCCGCGCCAGCGTGTCCTGCTTGGTTCGGTCCCAGACTTTCGCCTCGCGCCACAGGGATTGGCCGCTGAGGCCCGCCGCCTGTGCCCGCTGCACGCGCGCGAGCGAGCGCGCCGCCTCGGCGAGCGTCCACAGCACGAGTGTCGGCGCCGCGCCTTCGCCGCGCAGGCCCTCCAGCATGCGCAGGAAGGCCCGTGCGTCACCCGCCAGCGCCGCGGGCCCGAGGTCGAACACGTCGTAACGCGCCACGTCCGTGACCGCGCTGCGCACCTGTTCGAGGGTGAGGCGACCGGGCGGATGCAGCAGCGCGAGTTTCTGCACCTCCTGGAAGGCGGCGATCAGATTGCCTTCGACGCGGTCGGCGATGTAGGCGATGGCATCGTCCGCCGGTTGCTGGTCCTGCAGTTCGAAGCGCGCCTTGAGCCACTCCGGCAGGCGCGCGCGCGCGATGGGCTGCGCGTCGACCAGCGCGCCGGCGCGGTCGAGCGCGCCGACCCATTCGGCCTTGAGCGCGCGCCAGTCCAGTCCCGGCAGGGTGACGAGGGCGATGGTGTCCGTCGGCAGGTTGGCGCAGAAGGCCTGGAGCGCGGCCGCGCCTTCCACGCCCGGCTTGCCGGTCGGGATGCGAACCTCGACCAGAGTGCGGGAGGCGAACAGCGACTGTTCGCGACCGGCCATGGCGAGCCGCTTCCAGTCGAAGCCCGACTCGCTGACGAGCACTTCGTGGTCGGTGTGGCCTGCGGCGCGGGCGGTGGCCCGGATGCGGTCGGCTGCTTCCAGCGCCAGCAGGGGCTCGCCGCCGAGGACGGTATAAAGAGGTTTGAGACCGCGTTGGAGCTCGCGAGCGAGCTGTTCCGTGCTTACCCGCATGCGGGTAAGCCGTGATGCGTGATGCGTGATGGGTGATGAGTGAAATTCAAGTGAGGCCCGGCGCAGTTCACCGATGACTCATCACGCATAACCCATCACCCGGATCAGGAGGCGTCTGGTTTGGCGGCGGCGACGCGGCGCACGATCTGCTGCACGACGTCGTTGCGCATGTCGCGGTAAAGCAGGTCTTCCTGGCCCTCGCGCTGGATCACCTGGCTGTCCTGGAAGGACATGGCGCGCCATTGCGAGACGTTGGTGACGGGCAGGAACTCCCGGTCCTTCTGGTAGAGCCGGAACTGCACGTAGTAATCGAGCCGGTATTCGCTGACGCGGCCGGTGTTGGACAGCGAGAGGATCTGCCGCTCGCGCGCTTCGCGGATGATCTCCAGCGTCGCGTCGGCATCCGCCGCATTGTCCACCAGCTTCACCTGCGTGCCGCCGCGCAGCGCCCGGCGCAGCGCCGGGGTCAGTTGCGAGGTTTCAGCCGCCTTCACGTACAGCGTGTTGAACGGCAGTTCGCGGTTGCCACGCAACTGGAAGCCGCAGCCGGCGATGGTCGTGCACAGCACGAGCATCGCAAGGATGAAGGATGAGGGATGAGGGATGAAGGGCTTCACGGGCCAATTACACCACAATATTCACCAGTCGGCCGGGGACGACCACGATCTTCTTCGGGGGCTTCCCCGCCACGAATTTCGCGACGTTGGGCTCGCCCAGCGCCGCCGTTTCGATGGCCTGGCGGTCGGCGTCCTTGGCCACGCGGATGTTGCCGCGCAGCTTGCCGTTGACCTGCACCACCAGCTCGATCTCGTCGGCGTCCAGCGCCTGCGCGTCCGGTTCCGGCCACGGCGCGGCGAGGATGTCGTCTCCGTAGCCGAGTTCGCGCCACAGGTGTTGGCACACATGCGGGGTGATGGGGGACAGCACGCGCAGCAGGATGCCGGCGCCCTCGGCCATCACGTAGCGGTCGCCCGCGTTCGCAGCGTCGGCCGCCGGCGTCTTTTCCAGCGCGTTCAGCATCTTCATCGCCGCCGAGGCGACGGTATTGAACTGGTGCCGGGCGAGGTCGAAGTTCGCCTGCTTGAGCACGGCATGCACTTCGCGGCGGATGTCCTTCTGTGCGGCGGTGAGTTCAGGCGTGGCGGCGAGTGCGGCCGGGCCGAGCGCGGGGGCGCGCAGCGCGGCGAACGACCACATGCGCTTGAGGAAGCGAGATGCGCCATCGACGCCCTGGTCCGACCATTCGAGCGTCTGCTCGGGCGGGGCCGTGAACATCATGTAGAAGCGCGCGGTGTCGGCGCCGTATTCCTCGATCAGCGACTGCGGATCGACGCCGTTGCGCTTCGACTTCGACATCGTGCCGACGCCGCCGTAGTCGACCGGCTGGCCGTCGGCCTTCGCCGTTACGCGCAGCACGCGGCCGGTGTCGTCGGACTCGACGTCCACTTCCTCGGGCGCGAAATAGGTG
>CAZXNF010000548.1:0-2626 GCA_964641785.1 uncultured Streptomycetaceae bacterium
AACCCGATGAAGCTGGTGGGCGGCAAATGGAAGCGCATCTCCTGGGACGAAGCGCTGAACGAGGTGAGCGAGAAGCTCTCGGCCATTCGCAAGGAGTCGGGGCCAGACGCCACCTTCTGGATCGGTTCCTCCAAGCACAGCAACGAACAGGCCTTCCTGTTCCGCAAGTTCGTGTCCATGTTCGGCACCAACAACATGGACCACCAGGCTCGCATCTGCCATTCCACCACCGTCGCCGGCGTCGCCAACACCTGGGGCTACGGCGCGATGACCAACTCGTACAACGACGAGCAGAATTCCAAGTGCATCCTGTTCTGCGGCAGCAACGCGGCGGAGGCGCATCCGGTATCCATGCTGTTCACCCTCCACGCCAAGGAGAACGGCGCCAAGGTGATCGTGGTCGATCCGCGCTTCACGCGAACGGCGGCCAAGGCCGACAAGTTCTACCGTATCCGCTCCGGCACCGACGTCGCGTTCCTGATGGGCATGCTGTACCACATCTTCAAGAACGGCTGGGAAGACCAGGCCTACATCAAGGCGCGCGTCTACGGCATGGACAAGGTGAAGGAAGACGTCCTCGCCAAATGGACGCCGGACAAGGTGGAGGAAGTCACGGGCCTGAAGGAGCAGGACGTCCGCGACGTGGCCGAGACGATGGCCAAGAACAAGCCCAGCACCATCGTCTGGGCAATGGGGCAGACGCAGCACACCACCGGCAGTGCGGTAGTGCGCGCGTCGTGCATCCTGCAGCTCGCCCTCGGCAACGTGGGCGTGGCCGGCGGCGGCACCAACATCTACCGCGGCCACGACAACGTGCAAGGCGCCACCGACGTCGGGCCCAACCCGGATTCGCTGCCGGGCTACTACGGCATCGTCACCGGCTCGTGGAAGCACTGGAGCACGGTGTGGGGCGTGGATTACGAATGGCTGAAGGGCCGCTTCGCGTCCCAGGCCATGATGGAAAAGCCCGGCATCACGGTGTCGCGCTGGATCGACGCCGTCCTCGAGAAAAACGAGCTGATCGACCAGGATTCGAACGTGCGCGCCGTGGTGTTCTGGGGCCATGCGCCGAACTCGCAGACGCGCAACCTGGAAATGCTGAAGGCGGTCGAGAAACTGGATCTCATGGTGATCGTGGATCCCTATCCGTCGGCCAGCGCCGCCTACGCGGCCAGCGTGCGCAAGGACGGCGTGTACCTCCTGCCGGCGGCGACGCAGCTGGAGACCTCCGGCTCCGCTACCGCCTCGAACCGTTCCATCCAGTGGCGCGAACGGGTGATCAGCCCGATGTTCGAATCGCAGACCGATCACGGCATCATGCTGGCCTTCGCGAAGAAATTTGGTTACGACAAGGAGTTCGCGAAGAACCTGAAGCTCGTCAAGCCGGACGGCGACAAGAAGTTCGAGGAACCGGAACCCGAGTCCGTGCTGCGGGAAATCAACCGCGGCACCTGGACGATCGGTTACTCGGGCCAGTCGCCCGAGCGGCTCAAGGCGCACATGCGCAACATGCACGTCTTCGACGCCAAGACCCTGCGCGCCAAGGGCGGCAAGGACGCGCAGACCGGCTACGTGCTGGACGGCGACTACTTCGGGCTGCCGTGGCCGTGCTGGGGCACGCCGGAACTGAAGCACCCGGGTTCGCCCAATCTCTACAACACGTCCCTGCCGGTGATGGACGGCGGCGGCAACTTCCGCGCGAACTTCGGCGTGGAACGTGATGGCGTGAGCCTGCTGGCCGAGGACGGGTCTTCCGCCAAGGGCGCGGACCTCCAGTTCGGCTATCCCGAGTTCGACCACGTGCTGATGAAAAAGCTGGGCTGGTGGGACGAACTCACCGAGGACGAGAAGAAGGCGGCGGAAGGCAAGAACTGGAAGACCGATCTCTCCGGCGGCATGATCCGCGTGATCGTGAAGAATCACGGCTGCACGCCCTTCGGCAACGCCAAGGCCCGCGCGGTCGTGTGGAACTTCCCGGACCCGATCCCGCAGCACCGCGAACCGCTGTATTCGCCGCGGCCGGATCTGGTCGAGAAATACCCGACCTACGACGACAAGAAGGCGTTCTGGCGCCTGCCCACGCTCTATAAAACCATCCAGCAGCAGAACATCAAAGACGGCGTGGCGCAGAAATTCCCGCTGATCATGACCAGCGGCCGCCTCGTGGAATACGAAGGCGGAGGTGACGAGACGCGCTCCAACCCCTGGCTCGCCGAGCTGCAGCAGGAGATGTTCGTCGAGATCAATCCCCGGGATGCCAACGACCGGGGCGTGCGCCACGACGAGTATGTCTGGGTGCAGTCGCCGACCACGGCGCGCATCAAGGTCAAGGCGCAGGTCACGGAGCGAGTGGCGTCGGGAACGGTGTTCCTGCCGTTTCACTTCGCCGGCTGGATGCAAGGCAAGGACCTGCTCGACCAGTATCCGGAAGGCGCGGCGCCGATCGTGCGCGGGGAGGCCGTCAACACGGCCACCACCTACGGCTACGACTCGGTCACGATGATGCAGGAGAGCAAGACCACCCTGTGTCAGATCGCCAAAGCCTGACGCGCGGCGACGAGGAGAACACACCATGGCCAGAATGAAATTCCTGTGTGACGCCGAACGCTGCATCGAATGCAACGGC
>CAZXNF010000549.1:0-2621 GCA_964641785.1 uncultured Streptomycetaceae bacterium
CAGCAGGTAGGTCTCGCGCGATCCGCTGCGCGAGGCTTCCGGCTTGCGGGTAACTACGCGCTGAAACTGCTGCTGCAGTGCCCGGAAAAACGCGTCGAAACCCGCGCCATGAAAGGTTTTGACCAGGAATACCCCCTCCGGTTGCAGGTTTTCCGTCGCAAACAGCAGCGCCAGTTCGGCCAGTCGGATCATGCGCGCCTGGTCGGCCGACGCAATACCGCTCATATTGGGCGCCATATCGGATAGCACAAGGTCCGCTTTGCATCCGCCGAGTCGTTCCGCCAAGGCACGCGCCACCGCATCATCCTGAAAATCCCCCAGCACGAACTCCACGCCGGCCAGGGGTTCCATGGGGGCGAGATCGATCGCCAGCACCCTGCCGCGCGAACCCACGCCGTGCGCCGCCACCTGCGACCAGCCGCCCGGCGCCGCGCCCAGATCGACCACCACGTGGCCGGGCTTGAGCAGGCCGTCGCGCGCGGCGATTTCCTTCAGCTTGTAGGACGCGCGCGAACGGTAGCCCTCACGCTGCGCCTTCTGCACGTAAGCATCGTTGACGTGCCGGCGCATCCACTGCTTGCTCTTGCTGGTCCTGGCTTTGCCCATGCGGTCACATCCGTTAGGGTGTTGAAAAAAGGGGCGAAGCCCCCCCCTTTTTTGGCCCCGGCGTCGGGCCTGTTGAAAACCGCTTTGCCTGAGGTAACAAGTAACGACCTTCGGAAATCGTTTTTCGACAGCCTGATAGACTCACCATTACATGCCAACTCTCACCTCCGCACAACGCCGCGCGCTGCGCGCCCGCGCCCACCCGCTGCATCCCGTCGTGCTGATCGGCGATGCGGGAGTGACCGACGCAGTCACCACGGAAGTCGACCGCGCGTTGACCGCCCACGAACTCATCAAGGTGCGGATGCCCGGGGAAGCCCATGCCGCGCGCGCGGACGCCCTCGCCCACCTGTGCGACACCCTGGCCGCGGCACCGGTGCAGCACATCGGCAAGATTCTGGTGCTGTACCGGCCGCGCCCGCCGGAAAAAGAAACCGGCGCGCGGTCACGCAAACCGCGGCGGCGCAAAACGGTCGCCCGCCGGACCAAAAAGAGCTTCCAGAACCAGTAAGGGCGTGTTGCCGCGGCAGGCTCCATGCCGCCGGCTTGCGGGCCTCGCTAGACGTACTTCACGCCCAGGATCGTGTACTCGCGCACGCCGCCGGGGGCATTGACCTCGGCCACGTCGCCTTCGTATTTCCCGATCAGTGCCCGCGCGATCGGCGAGCTGATCGAAATCTTGCCCTGCTTGATGTCGGCCTCATCGTCACCGACGATCTGGTAGACGACCGTCTCCCCGCTGGCGCCATCCTCGAGGTCGATGGTCGCACCGAACACGCAGCGGCCGTCGGTCTCGATCAGTTTCGGATCGATGATCTGGGCGTTGCCGATCTTGGCCTCCAGCTCCGAGATCCTGCCCTCAATGAAGCTCTGCCGCTCCTTGGCGGCGGCGTATTCGGCATTCTCGGACAGGTCGCCGTGCGCGCGCGCCTCGGCAATCGCCTGGATGATCGCGGGCCGCTGCACGGTCTTCAGTTCGTGCAGTTCGACGCGCATTTTTTCGGCGCCGACGACAGTAAGCGGTACTTTGGCCATGGGGACTTCCTTTGTCAGCGGGTCGCGGCCGGCAGGCGGCGGTGCAGCCCCTGCAGGTCGTAGGCGCGCAGTTCGCGCGCCTGCCGGATACCGGTGCAGGCGGCACGCGCGCCTGCCACGGTCGTGTAAAGCGTGATGCGGCCCTGCAGCGCGGCGCGGCGGATCGCGTACGAATCCCGGATCGCCTGCTGCCGCTCTTCAACGGTATTCAGAATCAGCACGATCTCGCCGTTCTTGATCATGTCGACGATGTGCGGACGGCCTTCGGCAACCTTGTTGACCGGCATCACCTGCAGGCCGGCCGCGGCGATGGCATTGGCCGTGCCGCGCGTGGCGACGAGCTGGAAGCCCAGCGCGGCCAGTTCGGTGGCGATCGCCACCGACGCCGCCTTGTCGCCATCGCGCACGGACAGGAACACCTTGCCGGCCTCCGGCAGGCGATCGCCCGCCGCCAGCTGCGACTTGTAGAAAGCCTCGCCGAAGGTCTCGCCGACCCCCATGACCTCGCCCGTCGACTTCATCTCGGGCCCGAGGATGGTGTCTGCACCGGGGAATTTGATGAAGGGAAAGACCGCTTCCTTGACTGCGTAGTACGGCGGCACGACTTCGCCGGCGACGCCCTGCTCGTCCAGCGTGCGGCCCACCATGCAGCGGGCCGCGATCTTGGCGAGCGGCAGGCTGGTGGCCTTGGACACGAAGGGCACCGTGCGCGAGGCGCGCGGGTTGACCTCCAGCACGTACACCACGTCGCCTTGCTCGCCCTTCTGGATCGCGAACTGCACATTCATCAGGCCGACGACGTTGAGCGCCTTTGCCATCGCCACCGTCTGGCGGCGCAGTTCCTCCTGCACCTCCGCCGAGAGGCTGAACGGCGGCAGCGAGCACGCGGAGTCGCCCGAATGCACGCCCGCCTGCTCGATGTGCTCCATGATGCCACCGATCATCACGCGGCTGCCATCGGAAATGGCGTCCACGTCCAC
>CAZXNF010000550.1:0-2612 GCA_964641785.1 uncultured Streptomycetaceae bacterium
AGCGTCTGCGCGCCGCCGGGCGTCATCACGCCCGGCAGGTCCCAGCCCGGAAACACGCCCGGCCGCTCGTAGGCGCCGCTGGCGACGATGATCTTGCCGGCGCGCACCGTGCCGCCCTCGCCGCGGCGCATGACCGCGAGCGTGCCCGCCTCGAAGCTGCCCCACACCAGGGTTTCCGGCGACAGCGTGACGCCCGCCGCCTTCACCTGGGCGAGCAGCGCATCGCCCTTGGTGTAGTCGCGGTCGAGCCGCGTGCGGTCGGGCACCGTGAACTCGGCGGGCAGCTGCTTGTAGAACTGGCCGCCGGGTTCCGGATATTCGTCGAGCACCGTGACGCGCGCGCCGCCTTTGGCCGCCACCAATGCGGCGGTCAGCCCCGCGGGGCCCGCGCCGATCACGGCGATGTCGGCATCGATCGTGAAGCTCATGCGGGCCGCGCGTACGGCTGGAACTGCACGGGCGAGACAACCTGCATGCCGGCCTCGACTTTCGTCATGCATGCCCGCACGCCGGGATTCCCGTTCACGGTCATCACGCAGTCGTAGCACACGCCCATCGCGCAGTAGAGGCCGCGCGGCTTGCCTGCGCGGCGCGTATGACGAAGGATGCGCTGCCCATTGGCGAGCAACGCGGCGGCGAGCGTCTGGCCGAGGTGGGCGGCAATCTCCACGCCGTCGACCGTCAGCGTGATGCGCTCACCCGGCTGGATGTCCGACGATCCGCTCATGCTCATTCCGGCTTGATTCCGGCCGTCTTGATCAGTTGAGACCAGCGCGCAGCCTCGGCCTTCAGCAGGTCGACAAATTGCGCCGGCGTGGTGCCGGCAGGATCCAGCAGCACACCGGCGAAACGTTCGCGCACCACCGGGTTCTGCAGCGCGGAGAGGATCTCCTGGTTCAGCCGCGCCACCACCGCCTTGGGCGTGCCGGCCGGGGCGAGCACGCCGTACCAGTTTTCGACGCGGAAGTTCGCCACGCCCGCTTCCTCGAAGGTCGGCACCTCGGGGATCGCGGGCGAGCGCTTCGCGGACGCGACCGCCAGTGCACGCAGTTTGCCGCCCTTCACGAGCGGCACCACACCGGGTGCCGGCGGGAAGATGCACTGCACCTGCCCGGCCACCGTATCGGCGATCGCCGGGCCGCTGCCTTTATACGGCACGTGGTTCAACACGATGCCGGTGCGCACCCGGAACAGCTCGCCCGTCAGATGGCTGATGGTGCCGGTGCCGCCCGAGGCCATCGCAACCTTGCCGCCCTGCGCCTTGGCGTAGGCGATGAACTCGGCCACCGTCTGCGCGGGCACCGAGGGATGCACCACCAGCACACCGGGCGCGGTCGCCACCACCGCGATCGGTTCGAAATCCTTCACCGGATCGTACTTGGCCGTCGGAAAGATGAACGGGTTGATCGCGTGCGGGGCATCCGCAAGGATCACCGTATAGCCGTCGGCGGGCGAGCGCGCCACCAGCTCGGTGCCGATGATGCCGGTCGCGCCCGGGCGGTTGTCCACCACGACCGTCACGCCCATCGTCTCGCCAAGGCGCGCGCCGAGGATGCGCGCCGTCACGTCGTTGCCGCCGCCCGGCGCGTACGGCACCACCATGCGGATCGGCCGGCTCGGAAAATCCGCGGCAACCAGCGGCAGGGCTGCCGCCAGCAGCGCCGCGCCCATCAACGGTCCCTTCAACGTTCGCATCGCCGTTCTCCCGTCATTCGCCATGAGGCTTACGCCACCCACTCGCTCACCGGCGCATTCGCCTCGTGCAGCGGCTGCGTCACCACGTCTACCAGCGTCGGGCCGCCGTGTTCCGCGGCAGCGGCCAGCACACCCTTCAGTTCGGAGGGATCTGTCACCTTCCAGGACTTCACTCCGAAGGCTTCCGCGACCTTGGCGTGCTCGGTGCGCGTGAAGTCGACCGAGTAATAGCGCTCGCCGAAACCCGTCTTCTGGCCGGCCTTGATCCAGCCGTAGACGCTGTTCGACACCACCACCATCATCAGCGGCACCTTGAGGCGAACGATGGTTTCCATCTCGCCGGCGGTGAAGCCGAAGCTGCCATCGCCCATCACGGAGACCGTCTTGGTCTGCGGACGGCCGAAATGCGCGCCGACGCCGGCGGACATCGAGTAGCCGAGCGCACCGTGTGCGCGGTTGGAGATGAAGTGGCGGCCGGATTCCAGGAAAGGGTAGTAGGCGGAGAAGTACGGGCAGGGGGTGCCGGGATCGCACACGACCGTCGCATCGCGCGGCAGCACTTCATGCAGCGTCGCCACCAGGCGCTCGGGCAGGATCTGCGTTTCGCCGCTCGTGGCCAGCCGGTTGAAGGCGTCGAACTTCTGCTTCTTCGCCGCGGCGACGAGTGCCTGCCCCTTGCCCTGCCTGATCTCGCCCTTGCGTGCCGTCAATTCGGCGTCGATCGCACCGAGCGCGAGCTTCGCATCGCCCACCAGCGCGACTTCCGTCTTGTAGATCGCGCTGATCACCATCGGGTCGGCATCGATGTGCACGATGCGCGCCGATTTGCTCGGGTAGCGCCAGCGTTCGGTCGTCACCGACCCCGCGCGGCAACCAATGAACACGATCAGGTCGGCCTGCTCGACCACCGCGCGCGT
>CAZXNF010000551.1:0-2309 GCA_964641785.1 uncultured Streptomycetaceae bacterium
CTTGGACTGCGCGCTGCGTCCGGCAATGGCGACCTGCCTGGCGCGGAGGTGGTCGCCATTGCCGGACGCAGCGCGCAGTCCAAGGGCAAGGCGCTGGCGGACGAGTTCAAGGTGCCGTTCACCACGGGCATTGCCGGGCTGCTGGCGCACAAGCCGGAGGTGGTCATCGAGTCCGCCGGCCATGACGCGGTCCGCGAATACGGCGAGGCCGTGCTCACGCAGGGCATCGATTTCATCGTGCTCTCCGGCGGTGCGTTTGCCGACGACGCGCTGCGGGCGCGGCTGGAGGCCGCCGCAGCCGCGAACAAAGCCCTGCTCTATGTGCCCTCCGGCGGCATCGGCGGGCTCGATGTCGTGAAGGCGATGTGCATCGCCGGCGTGGACTCGGTGACGATCGTCGTGACCAAGCCCGCGGCCGCCTGGAAGGGCATTGCGTATGTCGAGAAGCTGGGCATCGACATGGACAAAATCACCGGGCCCACCACTCTCTATGAAGGCCCGGTGCGCCAGGGCGCGGGCTATTTCCCGGCCAACGTCAACATCGCGGCGGTGCTGTCGATGGCTGGCATCGGTTTTGACCGCACGACGATGAAGGTGGTGGCCGATCCCGCGCTCAGGCTCAACACGCACACCATCAAGGTCAAGGGCAAGACCGGCTCGATTTCGCTCCGGTTCGAGAGCGTGCCGTCGCCGGAGAATCCCAAGACCGCGTGGCTGGCCGGCTACAGCGCGCTCGCCGCGCTGAAGGAACTGAAAGGGACAGTGCGCTATGGCACGTGATGATCTCGTCGCCGGCCGCCTGGCGCGCGCGCTGGAGACGCGCTTCGGCGAAAAGTTCGCGGTGGACGCCGCGCAGCCCGGGCTCGCCGACCTCGCGCACCTCGCGGAGCACCGCTCGCACCGCACCTACGACGCGCAACCGGTCGCGCCGGCGCTGCTGAGGCTGCTGTTCGCCTGCGCTTTGTCCGCGCCGTCCAAGAGCGACCTCCAGCAGGGCGACATCGTACTGGTCGCCGATGCCGCGAAGCGCAAGGCCATCGCCAGCCTGATTCCCGACATGCCCTGGGTGAAGGCGGCGCCGGTGTTCCTGATTTTCTGCGGCAACAACCGGCGCCAGCGGCAGCTTGCGGAATGGCGCGGCAAGCCTTTCGTCAACGACCATCTCGATGCCTTCATGAACGCGGCGGTGGATGCCGGCATCGTGCTCGCGAATTTCATCCGCGCGGCGAGTGCGGCGGGCCTCGGCTGCTGCCCGATCAGCGCGGTGCGCAACCACGCCGCGGCGATCAGCGACCTGCTCGAACTGCCCGACTGGGTGTTCCCGCTCGCCGGGCTGTGCGTCGGCTATCCGGCGGAGGCGGGCAAGATCACGCCCCGTCTGCCGCTGGCCGTCACGGTGCACACCGACCGCTTCACCGAGACGGATACCCGGGCGCAGATCGACGCCTACGACCAGCGGCGCGCCAAGCTCGTGCCGTATGCGAAGCAGCGCGACAACTCGCGCTTCGGCAAGGTCAAACTTTACGGCTGGTCGGAGGACAAAGCGCGGCAGTACGCCGAACCGGAACGCGCGGACTGGGGTGCGTTCATCAAGGCCAGGGGCTTCAGGCTCGAGTAGCGCAGGCGTGAGAGGCAGACCATGACGGCGATTATTTTCAGGCTCGCGCTGTGCGTTGCCGGCATGGCCGGGGCCGTCGCGCACGCGCAAGCGCAGACGCAGACGCAGACGTTTAAAACGCAGGAACATGCGTTCCGCGTCGTCACCGTCGCTGCCGGGCTGGATCATCCATGGGGCCTTGCCTTTCTGCCCGACGGGCGCATGCTGGTGACCGAGCGTCCGGGCCGGCTGCGCATCGTCGCGAAGGACGGCGTGCTCGTGCCGGAGCCCGTTGCCGGGCTGCCGCCGATCGCGCAACACGGGCAGGGCGGCTTGATGGACGTCGCGCTGCATCCGCGCTTTGCCGAGAACAACCTCATCTACCTGTCGTTCGCCGCACGCGGCGCCGACGGCTTCGGTACCGAGGTTGCCCGCGGCCGTCTGACCGGTCGTCGGCTGGAGAACGTCGAGGTGATTTTCCGGCAGCAGCCCAAGGGCGGCACGGGCCGTCATTTCGGCTCGCGCCTGGTCTTCGATCGCGACGGCTTTCTGTACATTACGCTGGGCGATCGCGGGGAAATGGAGCGCGCGCAGAAGCCGGACGACCATGCGGGCTCGGTGATCCGGCTGCACGACGACGGCCGCGTGCCCAAGGACAACCCGTTCGTGAACCAACCGGGCTGGCGGCCGGAAAAATTCACGCTCGGCAACC
>CAZXNF010000551.1:2319-2583 GCA_964641785.1 uncultured Streptomycetaceae bacterium
ATACAGGGCGCCGCGCTGCATCCGCAGACGGGCCTGTTGTGGACGCACGAGCACGGACCGCAGGGCGGCGACGAGATCAACGTGATCCGGCCCGGCGTCAATTACGGCTGGCCGGTCATTACCTACGGCGTGGAGTACGTCATCGGCACCCGCATCGGCATCGGCACCGCCAAGGCCGGCATGGCGCAGCCGCTGCACTACTGGGTGCCGTCGATCGCGCCCTCGGGGATGGCGTTCTACACAGGCGACCGGTTCCCGCGCTGG
>CAZXNF010000552.1:0-671 GCA_964641785.1 uncultured Streptomycetaceae bacterium
GCGCCTTCACCGGTCCCGACCCCGGCACCACCAGCGCCTGCTTGATGGACGAGGCAACATGGCGCCCCTTTGCCACCTGGGCGGCGGCGCGCAGATCCTCGATGCGCGAATTGGTGCACGACCCGATGAACACGATGTCGGGCCGGATCTCGGTCACCGGCGTGTTCGCCGTAAGCCCCATGTAGGCCAGCGCGCGTTCGATGCCCTCGCGCTTGACCGGGTTTTTCTCCTGCGCGGGATCCGGCACGCGCCCATCGACCGTCGTCACCATTTCCGGCGACGTGCCCCAGGTCACCTGCGGCTTGATGGCGGCCGCATCGAGCACGACGACCTTGTCGAACACCGCGCCCTCGTCGCTTTGCAGCGTGCGCCAGTACGCCTCCGCGGCGTCCCATTGCGCGCCTTTGGGGGCCATATCGCGCCCCTTCACATAGGCGATCGTCTTGTCGTCCACGGCGACCATGCCGGCACGGGCGCCGGCCTCGATCGTCATGTTGCACATGGTCATGCGGCCTTCCATCGACAGGGCGCGCACTGCGCTGCCCGCGAACTCGATCGCGTAGCCGGTGCCGCCGGCGGTGCCGAGCTTGCCGATGATGGCAAGAATGAGGTCCTTCGCCGTGACGCCAAAGCCGAGTTCGCCTTCCACGCGGATCTGCATGGCCTTGGAC
>CAZXNF010000552.1:681-2583 GCA_964641785.1 uncultured Streptomycetaceae bacterium
GCCTTGGACTTCTTGGTGACCAGGCACTGCGTGGCGAGCACGTGCTCGACCTCGCTCGTGCCGATGCCGAAGGCCAGCGCGCCCAGCGCACCGTGCGTGCTCGTATGCGAATCGCCGCACACGACGGTCATGCCCGGCAGCGTGGCGCCGCTCTCCGGACCGATCACATGCACGATGCCCTGCCGCTTGTCGAGGAAAGGGAAATACACCTTCGCGCCGAATTCGCCGATGTTCTTGTCCAGCGTTTCAACCTGCAGACGCGACACAGGATCGGTGATTCCGGCCATGCCGCGTTCCCAGCCGCGCGTGGGCGTGTTGTGGTCGGCGGTCGCGACCACCGAGCCCACCCGCCACTGCTTGCGGCCGGCGAGCTTGAGCCCCTCGTACGCCTGCGGACTCGTCACTTCGTGCACCAGATGACGGTCGATGTAGATCAGCGCGGTGCCGTCGGCATCCGCGTGGACGAAGTGGCTGTCCCACAATTTCTGGTAGAGCGTGCGAGCGCCCATGAAAAACCCTTGTAAGCCGTTGGAAACGCGGAATTATCCCACAAATAGACGGTCTTCCGGCCACCGCTTTACGCGCTTAAACGCGGGAACGCGATGCGAGTGCCAGGCCGCCCAGCGCGGCGCAGCCTGCTGCCAGGCTGAAGGTGCCGGCGGGGCCCAGCGCCTGCCACAGCAGGCCGCTGGCGAGCGCGCCCAGCGTGCCGCCGACGCCGAAAGTGAGGCTGGAGTACAGCGCCTGCCCCCGCGCCTGCTGGCGGCCGGCGATCAGGCGCTGCACCAACCCCAGCGCGGAGGCGTGAAAAGTACCGAAAGTCGCCGCGTGCAGCAATTGCGCGAGGAGGAGGAGCGCCAGGTGCTGCGCGCCCCACGCGATCAACAGGAAGCGCACCACCGCCAGCGCGATACTCGCCAGCAGAATCGTCCGCAGCGAAACCGCCCGCGTCAGCTGCGGCATGACCAGGAAGATCACGATTTCGGCCGCCACGCCCAGCGCCCACAGCGCGCCCACCGCGGCCTTCGAATAGCCGAGCTCGACCAGGTAGATTGAAAAGAAGGTGTAGTAGGGCCCGTGCGCCATCGCCATCAGCGCGCAAGCCACGAACAGCACGATCACGTCAGGATCGCGCAGGCGCGCGGCGAGCGGCGTTTCGTCGTGCGGGCCGGCCGCCACCGGCGCTTCCGGCACCCGCCACAGGAAGACGAGCATTGCCACCATCAGCGCGGCGATGATCGCCGGCAGAGCGGTGACGGGAACATGGTCCAGTGCGGCGCCGACGCCGCTGACCGCGGCGATGAAACCGATCGATCCCCAGACCCGCACGCGGCCGTAGCGCCCGAAGTGCGTGCCGAGGTGACCCAGCGTCGTCACTTCCACGATCGGCAGTGCGGCGCTCCAGAAGTAACTCATGGCCGCAATCGTGATGACGATCAGCAGCAGGTGATCGCCGGCGAGGATCGGCAGGAACACGGCGGCGCCGGCGAGACCCGCCCAGCGGGCCACCTTGATCCGGGTACCGCGCCGGTCTGCAAGCCCGGCCCAGTAGTGCGCGGCAAAAATACGCATGACCTGCGGCAGCGCCATCACCGCGCCGATCGCCGCCGCGGTTAGCCCGATGCCGTCCAGATAGAGCGAGAAATACGGCGCGAACGCGCCAAGATAGGCGAAGTAGAAGAAGTAGAAGCCGGCGAGCGGCCAGTACGGAAAACCGGGAATGCGGACGGCCGCCATGTTACGCAACGCCTGCTGCGTTCAGCGCCGGCGCAGCCGCGCCCGCTCAGGCTTCGTCGGGGTCCGGATTGTCGGCTGCCGCAGCCGCGGCGAGCCGTGCCACGACGTCGGCCGGCGCCTGGGCGGCGATCTTCGGCGTGCCGGTGTTGACCTCCGCGTTCTGCG
>CAZXNF010000553.1:0-2582 GCA_964641785.1 uncultured Streptomycetaceae bacterium
GGATGTGCACGATACTGACGCCGGCCATCATCTTGAACAGTTCGCCGGCAAGGTGGGGAGCGGTGCCCGCGCCGGCGGAAGCGTAGTTGAGCTGGCCGGGACGGGCCTTGGCGATCGCGATCAGTTCCTTGACGGTTTTCGCGGGCACGGAAGGGTGCACGACCAGAAAGTTGGTCACCGTTACCGCCTGTGTGACCGGCGCAAAGTCGCGCAGCGTGTCGTAGCCTCGGTTCGGCACCAGGCTCATCGCCACGGCGAGGCCGCCGATGGTGCCCATCAGCAGGGTGTAGCCGTCGGCGGGCGCCTTTGCGGCCTGCTCGGTACCGACGCCGCCGCCGAGGCCGGCCCGGTTGTCGATCACGATGGGCTGGCCCCACGACTCGGTCAGCTTCTGGCCGATGGTGCGCGCGACGATATCGGTCGGACCCCCGGCCGGAAACGGCACGATGATGCGCACCGGCTTGGCCGGATACGTCTGGGCGGCGGCGGGCAGGGACAGCGCCGCGCCGAGCACCAGCGGCAGGATGTCTGCGGCGCGTCGCATCATTCGGCCTGCACGTTGGCGAGTTTGATGACTCTGGCCCACTTGGCGATCTCCTCGCGCAGGAAAGCGGCGTACTGCTCGGGGGTGCTGCCGACCGGGTCCGATCCTTCGGCTTTCAGGCGCTCCCGGAGTTCGGGTTGGTTGACGATCTTGACCACGTCCGCATTGACCCTGTTCACGATGTCGCGCGGCAGTCTGGCCGGACCCGAAATACCATTCCAGGCCACGGCCTCGAAGCCCTTGAGCCCGGATTCGGAGACGGTCGGCAATTCGGGCATCGCCGGCGACCGTTCGCGGCTGGTCACCGCCAGCGCGCGGATCTTGTCGCTCTTGATCAGCGCGAACGCCGAGGTGAGGCCGTTGAACAGGAGGTCGACATGGCCGCCGACCAGGTCGACGAGTGCGGGGGCGTTTCCCTTGTAAGGAATGTGTACCATCTTCACGCCGGCCATCGCGTTGAACAGCTCGCCTGCGAGGTGGTTGGAGCCGCCGGTGCCGCTGGAGCCGAAGTTGAGTTTGCCGGGTTTGGATTTCGCCAGCGCGATCAGTTCCTTGATCGATTTCGCCGGCACGCCGGGGTTGACGACCACAACCAGCGGCGTCGTGTTGATCAGGGTGATCGGCGTGAAATCATTCAGCGCGTCATATGGCAGCTTTTTCAGCAGGCTTGGATTGACCGTGAAGGGCGCCGGTGTCACGAGCAGCGTGTAGCCGTCGGGCGGGGCTTTGGCGACGATCTCGGTGCCGATGACGGTGCCACCGCCCGCGCGGTTGTCCACCACCACGCTCTGGCCCCACAGTTCGGTCAGCCGCGCGGAAACCGTGCGGGCCACGATGTCGGTGGAGCCGCCGGCCGCGAAGGGCACGATAAGGCGTACGGTCTTGCTCGGAAAAGCCTGGGCGATGGCGGCCGGGGCCGCGAGGCCGCCGAGCAGCGCCGCTACCAGCGATGGCAATGCGTGGTTCCTGATCTGCATGTTGTCTCCTTGTTGCTCGACGCCCGCAGGCGCGCTTAGGCCAGCTTCTTGTCCGCCCAGGTTGCTTCCGGGCGCTGGTACAGGCCGTCGAGCCGATTCATCGATGCGCGGGCTTCTTCCTCCAGGCGGTCGACGATGGTGGCGATCGGTTCTATTTTGTCCGCGAAGATCACGCCCTGGCCGACCGACAGCATGGCCTTCTCGTATTCGCCGGTCTCGTAGGCCTTGCGCCCGATGGTGCCCATGATGTGCGGCAGCAGGGCCTCGGTATTGCCGGCGGCGTCCTTCTCCAGTTGCTGGATCATCGTCACATGATCCGTTTTCAACGCGCGCTGGGTGTTGCGCATGGACTGCAACAGCAGGGTCGTATCCAGCTCCGTCGCGGCCACCAGCCGCTCTTTGTAGCGGCGGTGCGCCCAGATTTCCTCGGAGACCAGGAAGCGCGTGCCCATGGCCACGCCGTCCGCGCCGAGCGCGAGCGCGGCGACGATGTGGCCGCCCGTGCCGAGGCCGCCGGCAACGATCAGCGGAATCTTCACGCTTTTGGCCGCGGCCGCGGCCATGACCATGATGCCGACCGGCTCGACACCGGGATGGCCGCCGGCTTCGGCGCCGATGACGGTAACGGCGTCCGCACCCAGCGACTCGGCCTTCTTCGCGTAACGCACGCCGGGCACCTTGTGCAGCACCTTGATGCCCGCATCCTTCATCCGCCGGATATAGGCCTCGGGATTGTTGCCCGCGGTTTCGACGAAGCGCACGCCTTCCTCGATCACCGCGTCGATCAGCGGCATGACGCGGTCGGTGCCGTCACGGCTGACGCGGATCATGATGTTGACGCCGAAAGGCTTGCCCGGCGCCAGTTCACGGCAGCGCTTGATCCCTGCGCGCAGCGCCGGCACGTCCTTGAAACTCGCGGCGGTCATGAAGCCCATCAGTCCGGCGTTGGCGAGCGCGGCGACGTACTCCGGCGTGGCGAGCCACATGAGCCCGCTGCCGATGACGGGCAGGCGGATGCCGTAGAGCTCGGTGATGCGGGTGGTGAAGGGGATGGGCATGGG
>CAZXNF010000554.1:0-2572 GCA_964641785.1 uncultured Streptomycetaceae bacterium
AGGCCTGGAACCACGAGTTCTACTGGGAGAGTCTCACGCCGCCGGGTCCCGGCGGACCCGTGGGGGACTTGGCGGCGCGGATCGAGAAGGACTTCGGCGGCGTTGAGGCGGCCCGAACGGAGCTGGCGGACGCGGCGATCTCGCATTTCGGCAGCGGATGGGCCTGGCTGGTGCTCGACAAGCGCAAGCTAAAGGTCATTGCCACGCACGATGCGGGCGCGCCGGTCCTCAACGGGCAGCGCCCGTTGCTGACGATCGACGTCTGGGAGCACGCGTACTACGTGGATTACCGCAACAAGCGTCCGGATTACGTGAAGGCCGTGGTCGGCAAGCTCCTCAACTGGGAATTCGCAGCGGCCAATCTGGCTGCGGCGGAAGAACTGGCTGCCTAGTTGCCCGCGTCGAACCTCTGCGCTTCTGATTGGGACCCTGTCGGCTTTACACCGGTAGGCGCGATGACGGTTCGACGTGTGCAACCGTGCCAGCGTGTCTGGTGAGAGATCCCACTCAGCGGTCGCCCCGGTAGTGCCTCTGTAGTGGCAGTGCGAGAGACAACCGGACCCTCTCTAGCAGAGACAGTCGGCTTTTTAGCGTGAGCGTCCGCCGACACCGCATTCAGCAAACAACCCACAACAGACTGAGGTGCTTTCCCGGATGGTAGCGTCATGCACGCATTCCCGGCTGGCCCCGCATGTTTTCCCCTGCGCACACTAAGCTGTGGGCTCGCGATTGCCTTTGCCGCCTTCTGGACGAATCCCGCTGCGGCGGAAATGCCCCGTGAACGGATGGCAAAAGCCGATCGGCTGATGCTGCGCGCCGCTGCGCAGAATCATGTGGCGGAAATCGACGCCGGCCGCTTGGTGGCGGCGAGGGGGCGGTCGCCCGACGTCAGGGCATACGCCTTGCGAAATACCGCGGCCCACTCGCGTCAACTCGATCTCCTCCAGCAGTTGGCGTTCAGTCGGGGCGTGACGCTTCCGCTGGCGGCGGATCTGCAGCAACAGGCGGCGCTGGCTGTTTGGAGAACATTGGCCGTCGAAAGACTCGAGGATGTATACCGCCGGCAGGGAGGTGTTAGCCATTCGGGGGTCGCGGCACGCCGATACCGGGCTGCTCTGCTCAGCGGTGACGTCCAGGTGCGCACCTACGCATACCAGGCGATGGAGGCGATGAAACCGCACCTGGCCGTGGCGGAGTAACTCGAGTGCTCTTGACGCCATGTTCCGCCCGGACGATTCCGGGAGGGGCGCCGCGCTGCCGGTTCTGCGACTATTGCAAACGATGCACGCGGAGGATGGAAGAACATTCCATCCGCAGTCAAGGTTTGGGAACGCGTAGCGTTTTGCTGATCATCAGCGTGCCGGAGACGAAAAACAGCAGGCTCAGAGGGTGCAGCGCCCAACCCGCCATCCACACGCCGCCGGGCAGGTCGTCACCCAGCCGCCCGTATACGGCGGCCAGTGCCAGCAGCCCCGTAAGCAACACGCTGGTCGGGATCGGCGTGCCTTCGAAATAAGCCACCTTCCCGCGGCCCTCCGACAATTGCTCGGCGGTCACATTGAAGCGTGCCAACCTGCTAACCCCGCAGCAGACGAAGTAGACGAGGATGGCGGCATCCCAGCCGCCCTGCAGGCCCGCAGCGAAGCCTAGCGTCGCTGGGGCGAGCCCGAACGAAATGATGTCGGCAAGGGAATCCAGTTCACGTCCCAGGGCCGAATGCTGGTTGCGCCAGCGGGCCACCTGACCGTCCAGTACGTCGAAGAGCAAGGCCAGCGGAGCCAAGGCTGCAGCCATAAAAAAGTGCGCGGACGCGCCGCTGCCTACGTAGAGCATCGCGAGGAAAACCGCACCGGTACCGCAGGCGGCGTTCGCCAGCGTGAGGAAATCCGCCAGATGGAACTCCCGGATCATCGAGAAATGCCGCGGGGCTGCCGAAGCGGGGGATATGGCCGGCGGCGGAGACGGAGTTCGAATCAAGGGTAGTCCGTTAGGTGGGGAGTCGAACCGACGATAGCGGACAGCCGCGCGACACGGGTATCGGCGTTTTGCTGACTCTGTTGTAGGCCGCGCACCGTAACTCACCCAGATGGACGGCGCGCTTTGCCCGGTGGCGGCAATCAGCGAGCGCAGGGAGGGGGGGCAGCTTACGCGTGCGACCGTTGCTGTCCGCGAATGCAACGTGGAGACCGCCACGCATCGAACATCATCGCGTTGATATCGCTCCTGGGGCAGACCGCGGGGGTATTACGCAGCGCCATCGCCACGTCACGAATCACTTCCTTCACTCGGAGTGCCTGGGTGCGCTCGAAGGTTTGCGCCGGGAAAGGCATGCGGACGAGACGCCCGAGCGCGAGGTTGCGAGGGTGCGCGCGAGCATCCTTGTCCAAATCGGCGCTAGCGTACGCCGCCGTCGGCTGTCCGCCGCAATACCCGGCCCGGCGTCGCGCCGGTATGCGTGGCGTTTTCCACCACCAGGGTGCCGTTGACGATGACGGTGGTGCGCGTACCGGCGGGATAACGGTGCGGGTCGGCGTACGTCGCGAGATCCTTGAAGGCTGCCGGTTCAAACAGC
>CAZXNF010000555.1:0-2568 GCA_964641785.1 uncultured Streptomycetaceae bacterium
CCATCAAGCACTGCACCGCCGGGCTGGGCATCTGGGAATGGGCCAGCAACGACGAAGGCAGCGAGCCCGATGTGGTGATGGCCTGCGCCGGGGATGTGCCGACCATGGAAACGCTGGCCGCGGTGGAGCTGCTGCGGGAGCATTTCCCGGCGCTCAAGATCCGTGTCATCAACGTGGTGGACCTGATGGCGCTCCACCCGCAGAGCGAGCATCCCCACGGTTTGAGCGACAAGGATTTCGATGTCCTGTTCACCAGGGACAAACCCATCGTCTTTGCCTATCACGGGTATCCCTCGCTGATCCATAAACTGACCTATCGCCGAACCAACCATCACAATCTGCACGTTCGTGGCTTCAAGGAGGAAGGAACGACGACGACGCCTTTCGATATGGTGGTGCTCAACGACCTCGACCGGTTCCACCTGGCCAAGGACGTTATCGATCGGGTGCCGGGTCTGGGTCCGCGCGCCGCCTATCTCACCCAATTCATCCGCGACAAACTCATCGACCACCAGCGCTACATCCGGCAATACGGTGAGGACATGCCGGAGATTCGCAATTGGAAATGGGGAGCGAATGGAGCGGGGACCAGGAACTCCAAGCGCACATGAGCGGCGGCCTTCCGAAGGTCTATCTGGCCCGGCATGGCGAGACCGCCTGGAGCTTGAGCCGGCAGGCGACCGGCCGCACTGACATCCCGCTGACCGATCGGGGCGAGCGGGATGCGCGCGAGTTGGGCACGCAGCTGGAGGGCTTGAACTTCGCCCAGGTGCTCTCCAGCCCGCTGCAACGGGCTCGGCGGACGGCAGAGCTGGCAGGTTACGGGGAACGCGCGCAGCCCGATCCCGATCTGATGGAATGGGACTACGGCGCGTACGAGGGCCGGCGCACAGCGGAGATCCAGGCCGAACGCCCCGGCTGGAGTTTGTTCGAGGACGGTTGCCCGGGCGGGGAAACGCTGCAAGCGGTGAGCGTGCGCGCGGACCGCGTCATCGAGCGGATCCGTGCGCTGGGGGACGACGTGCTCGTCTTCGCGCACCGGGACATATTGCGCATTCTCACCGCCCGCTGGCTCACACTGCAGGCGGTGGAAGCCCGTAAATTCTTTCTCACTACGGCATCACTCAGTATTCTCGGATATCACCACGATCTGGATGAGCCGGTCATTCGCCGGTGGAATGACGCGCGCCATGTTAAGACACCACCACAAAGGAAATAATATCTATGTCCACGCATGCGCAAGAGATGGCAAGAACGGTTGCCGAACTCACGGCGACCGGCAAAGGAATTCTTGCGGCCGACGAGAGTACCGGCACCATCGAGAAGCGCTTCAGGGCCGAGAACGTGGCGTGCACTGAACAAACCCGGCGTGACTACCGGGAGCTGTTGTTTTCCACGCCCGGGTTGGGCGCTTTCATCGGCGGCGTCATCCTGTTCGAGGAAACCCTCAAACAGAAAAGCGAGGCAGACGTGCCGCTGCCGCAGTTGCTGACAGCGCAAGGCATTGTGCCCGGCATCAAGGTGGATAAGGGCACGGTGCCGCTGTCCGGTTTTCCCGGGGAGAAGGTGACGCAAGGCCTGGACGGGCTGGCGCAGCGGCTGAGCGAGCATAAACAACTGGGCGCACGCTTCGCCAAGTGGCGCGCAGTGATGTCGATCGGCGCCGGCATCCCGACGCCGCAGTCGATCGCAGCCAACGCGCATGCCTTGGCACGCTACGCGGCGCTCTGCCAGGAACAGGGCCTGGTGCCGATCGTCGAACCCGAGGTATTGATGGATGGCCACCACACGCTCGCGACCTGCGCGCGCGTCACCGAGGAGGTGCTGCACACGGTGTTTCACGCGCTGCGCCGGCAACGCGTCGCGCTTGAGTGCATGCTCCTGAAACCCAATATGGTCGTGCCGGGCACCGCGTGTCCCGACCAGGCTGCTCCCGAACAGGTGGCGCAGGCAACCCTCGCCTGCCTGCGGCGCACGGTGCCGGCGGCGGTGCCCGGGATCTATTTTCTTTCCGGCGGGCAGGGCGAGGTGGCGGCCACTGCCAACCTCAACGCGATGAACGCCCACCCGGAGAAGCAGCCTTGGGTCTTGAGCTATTCGTACGGACGTGCCCTGCAGGCGCCCGCACTCAAGAAATGGCGCGGCGAGGCCGCGAACAAGACTGTCGCGCAGCAGGCGCTGTACCTGCGCGCGCGCCTGAACAGCGCCGCCCGCGAAGGCAAATACACAGCCGCCATGGAGATCGAGTGACCGCCAACTTGAGTCGGAACGGGCTGATTGCCGCAGGTGATGAGCGGAGCGATAAAACGGTGAATCCTCTGATGCAACAGCAGCAACACGCAAACCTGGCGGACTTCGGAGAGGCGAGGCTGGACGCGTTGCAGCGTCACGCCTTCGATTATTTCCTGCATGAGATAAACCCTTCGAATGGTCTCGTCGCAGACAGGTCTCAGCCGGGCGCTCCCGCGAGCATCGCGGCCGTGGGCTTCGCGCTGGCAGCTTATCCGGTCGGCGTCGCGCGCGCCTGGATGACGCGCACCGAGGCGATTGCGCGCACGCTGGCGGTGC
>CAZXNF010000556.1:0-2556 GCA_964641785.1 uncultured Streptomycetaceae bacterium
GTCATGCAGGGCATGGTCGAGCTCGGCGAGGAGATCTTCCACATGCCGGTGCGCGTCGGCATGCCGCATTACGAGGGTGGACTGCGCGAAGTCGTGCGGCACCCACGTCATGCCACCGCGCTGGGCCTGATCCTGATCGGCCTGCAGCAGCAGCGGGCGGGCGGCGGCGCGCCGGGTGGCGTGCAGTCCTTCGCGCACGCCTTCGAACGCATGAAGCACTGGTTCAAGGGGAATTTCTGACCATGAAGTGTGATGACGGGTTCAGGGACGCGGGATGAGCAAGGGTTTTGCAGCACGGGTTTTCGGGTCTTTACGCATTAAACGACAGGAGGTACGGCATGTTTGAAATCGTCGAAGCACCCGCCCAAGAGGCGGTGATCAAGGTGATCGGGGTTGGCGGCTGTGGGGGCAACGCCGTCGATCACATGATCAGGCAGGGCGTGAAAGGCGTGGACTTCATCATCGCCAACACGGACATGCAGGCGTTGAAGCGCACGCAGGCCAAGACGCACCTGCAGCTGGGCCAGGCCATCACCAAGGGTCTGGGCGCGGGCGCGAATCCCGAGGTCGGCCGCCAGGCCGCGATCGAGGACCGCGAACGCATCGCCGAGATGATCGCGGGCTGCGACATGCTGTTCCTGACCGCCGGCATGGGCGGCGGGACCGGCACGGGCGCGGCGCCGGTGGTCGCCGAGGTCGCCAAGGAGCTGGGCATCCTCACCGTCGCGGTGGTGACCCGGCCCTTCGGCTTCGAGGGCAAGCGGCAGAAGATCGCGCAGGCGGGCATCGACGCGCTGTCGGAGTACGTCGATTCGCTGATCATCGTGCCCAACGACAAGCTGATGCAGGTGCTGGGCAACAAGGTCTCTCTGCAGGAGGCGTTCCGCGCCTCCAACGACGTGCTGCACGGCGCCGTCGCCGGCATCGCGGAGATCATCACCTGCCCGGGCGTGGTCAACCTCGACTTCGCCGACGTACGCACCGTGATGTCGGAAATGGGCATGGCCATGATGGGTTCGGCCAAGGCCGCTGGCACCGACCGCGCGCGGCTGGCGGCGGAACAGGCGGTCGCCTGCCCATTGCTGGAGGACATCGACATCTCCGACGCGCGCGGGGTGCTGATCAACCTTTCGGCCAGCGAAGCCAGCTTCCAGCTGCAGGAAGTCTACGACGTGATGGAATCGATCAAGGGCTGCGCGGCCGATTCGGCGCACGTGATCGTGGGTACCGTATTCGACGAGTCGCTCACCGACGAGATGCGGGTGACCGTGGTGGCGACCGGGCTGGGCAAGGCTGTGGCGCGCCGCGAACCGCGTCCGCTGACGGTGGTGCCGCAGGCGACCGGTACGGACGGCATGGTGGTGGGCGGCGACGTGAACTACGCCGAACTCGACCAGCCGGCCGTGATCCGGCATCGCCGGGCGACGGTGGAAGCCATGCAGAAACAGGGGGTGGAGACGCTCGACATTCCGGCGTTCCTGCGCAAGCAGGCCGACTAGCCGCTGTGGCGGCGGTCGGTTTGCAGCACTACAGTAGTCAGGAGCGATGCCCGCGGGACCCAGGGTTCGCGTGCTAAACTCTTCGCCCTAGTGAAAAGGAATATTCAGTCCGATCAATGGGTTGAATGATCTGAACGGTTTTTTTTGCAGACAGGAAGCATGAGGCAGCCAGCGTGATCCGCCAGCGGACATTGAAATCGGTCGTGCGCACCACCGGCATCGGTCTGCACTCGGGGCAGAAGGTTGAGCTGACCCTGCGCCCGGCGCCAGCCAACACCGGGGTGGCGTTCCGCCGCGTCGATCTCGACCCGCCGGTCGAGATCAAGGCCGATCCGCATCTGGTGACCGACACACGCCTGTGCTCTGCGCTGACCCGTGACGGGGTGCGGGTGTCGACCGTCGAGCACCTCATGTCCGCGCTGGCGGGCCTGGGGATCGACAACGTCTACGTCGATGTCACTGCCTCCGAGCTGCCGATCCTCGACGGTTCATCGGGGCCCTTCGTCTACCTGCTGCAGTCGGCCGGCCTCACGGAACAGCGCGCGCCCAAGAAGTTCATGCGAGTGACGCGCCCGGTCGAGGTCAGGAGCGGCGACAAGTGGGCGCGGCTCGAGCCCTTCGACGGTTTCCGGCTCACGTTTTCCATCGATTTCGACCACCCGGCCTTCGAGCGCACGGCGAGCGAGATCACGGTCGATTTCGCCACCACTTCCTACGTCAGGGAGATCAGCCGCGCGCGCACCTTCGGCTTCATGCAGGATGTCGAGGCGATGCGGTCCGCCGGGCTGGCGCTGGGCGGCAGCCTCGACAACGCGGTGGTGTTGGACGAGTTCCGGGTACTGAACAACGACGGACTCCGCTACGACGACGAGTTCGTCAAGCACAAGGCGCTGGACGCCATCGGCGATCTGTACCTCGTGGGCCATCCCCTGATCGGGGCCTATACCGCCCACAAGTCCGGGCACGCTCTGAACAACGAGCTGCTGCGGGCCTTGGTGGCTGAACAGTCGGCCTGGGAATTCGTCAGCTTCGACCGCACCGAGGACGCGCCCGCGTT
>CAZXNF010000557.1:0-2549 GCA_964641785.1 uncultured Streptomycetaceae bacterium
CCGGCGTCTGCCCATCGCTTGATGGCGGTCGGCCCCACGCCGGCGCGTGCGGCAAATCCCGCGGATTGAGGATGCGCCCCCGTTCCAGGTGCAGCACCAGCACCGGCAGCGGTGTTTTTCCCGAGGCCGGGTCTGCTTCTGCGCTGTTGTCGTAGACCCGCAGGGCCGCGAGCCTGGGCAGGAGCTGGATCAGGTTCAGCCGGCTGTGCTCGAAGCGCCGCCGGATCGCGGGTTCCGGGATGTCGTGCCCGCCCCGCGCCACCCGCGCCCGCACGCGCGCCAGGTGCTGCTCCGGCGTGGATAGCCCCGCGTACCACACGTTGACCTCGAAGCCCTTGGCCGCCGCCTCCGCAAGCAGGCGCGGGAGGGTGCTCGCGCCGAGCGTGGATTCGAACGCGAAGTCGAGCCGCTCCGCGATCGCGCGTTCCAGCGCCGCGCGGCCCTGCTGCCACGCCGCGGCATTGGCCTGGGTCTGGATGAGGCGCGGGTTGGCGGTCTTCAGCCGGCGCGCCGCTTCGTCGGGGTTGTAGTAGTCAGCGCCCTGCGCGCGGAAGGCCGCACCCGCGAGGCTGCTCTTGCCGGCGCCGTTGACGCCCGCCAGCACGTAGAGCCGGGGAACCCGTGTCGCCATGGCCGGATACCGGTCGCCGGTTGCCGGCGGGGCAGGCAGGTCAGTGCCGGCGATTCAGCGGCGCTTGCGCGCCGCCTTGACCGCCGCGCGGCCCAGCGCAGCAGGCGTGGCGTTAAAGGCCTCGGCCATGCTCTTGCGCGCCGCCGGCGTTTGCAAACGCGGGAGCAGCACGTCGTACTCCGCCGTGAGGTCGTGCAGGCTGGGGCTGCGCTCGCGGATGAGCGCCTGGAATTCGTCGTACGACACCAGCACCGCCCGCGGGGTGTCGTGGCGGGTGATGGCCACGGCGCCGCCGCGCACCGCCTGGTCCAGCACCGCGCCGAATTCGTTCTTCAGGCGCGTGGCGGCCACGGCGGGGACGTCGATCAGGTCGCCGTGGCTGTTGCGGAAGGTGAGTGCGGGCATGGGGCCTCCGGGGCGGTTCTGGCCATTATAGCCAAAATGGCCAATTTGTAAGGATGGCCGCATTTCTCCTGCGAAAGTGCGCATCCGGAGCGGTGGAAGCTGATGCGGAAGCTGAAATAGCTGCGCCTCTTGTTTTAGGTTAATGCATTAATCTAAAATAACGGGAGCCGCTAATTTAGGATCGCCAGCAATGAAGCGCTCGCTACAAGGCCGAACTATCAAGGTTGCCGCCGCCGGGGAGGCGTTCCAGGCCTTCGTCCCGGCGCCGTTGCCGCCATGTCCGGCCATCGACTGGACCCCCGCGCTGCGTGCTCGTTTTGACGCGGCCCTCGTCGCCCTTGGCCGACTGGATGCCGTGACCGATCTGCTGCCCAATTCCGCGCTGCTGCTGTACAGCTTTGTGCGCAAGGAAGCGGTGTTGTCGTCGATGATCGAGGGCACGCAATCCTCGCTGGCGGACCTGATGCTGTTCGAACTGGACGAGCAGCCCGGCGTCCCGATGGAAGATGCGCGCGAGGTCAGTTGCTACGTGGCGGCGCTGGAGCATGGCCTGAAGCGCTTGCGCGGAGGATTTCCGCTTTCGCTGCGCCTGATCCGCGAGGTGCACGGCAAGCTCCTGGGCCATGGACGCGGGGCCAAGCTCACCCCGGGCGAGTTTCGCCGCAGCCAGGTCTGGATCGGCGGCACGCGTCCGGGCAACGCAGTGTTCGTGCCACCACCGGCAAACGAACTCGACGAGTGCCTGAAGCACTTTGAGCGTTTCCTGCACGATCAGCCCGAACCGGTGTCGCCGCTCGTGCGGGCGGCGCTCACGCATGTTCAGTTCGAGACCATCCATCCGTTCCTTGACGGCAACGGAAGGGTGGGGCGCCTGCTGATTGCGTTGCAGTTGGCGGCCGATGGCCTGCTCCGCGAGCCACTCCTGTATTTGAGCCTTCATTTCAAGGAGCACCGGCAGACCTACTACGAACTGCTGAACGCCGTGCGCCTGTCCGGCGACTGGGAAGCCTGGCTTGAATTCTTTGCCGACGCCGTTGCCGCAAGCGCGACGCAGGCCGCAACGTCGGCCAAGCGGATGCTCGAGCTGGCTGCTGCGGACGGTCAGCGCATCGGAGAACTCGGCCGCGCAGCAGCATCGGCACAGGCCATCCACCGCATACTCCAGCGCCAGCCGATCGCGACCGCCGCCTCGCTGGCAACCGCCACCGGCCTCTCGCCTGCGACGGTGAACAAATCACTGGCGCACCTGGAGCGCCTCGGCATCGTCGCCGAGCTCACGCGCAAGCAGCGCGGCCGGGTGTTCAGCTATGCGCGCTACGCCGATATTCTCAACGAAGGCATGGCGTTGCCGGAATAACACCGTCATACCGCCCCCGCGCCGGGATCGAATGGCGCTCTTGAGGTTCCTTCCCTCGCTTGCGGGGGAAGGCCAGGATGGGGGCAAGCTATTTTTTCCCCTGCCGATTTTGCCCCCTCCCTAACCCTCCCCCGCGCTGCGCGCAAGGGAGGGGAT
>CAZXNF010000558.1:0-1682 GCA_964641785.1 uncultured Streptomycetaceae bacterium
CAACAGCCCCTGACATCATGAAACGCGCAGGCGTTACGGCCAGAATCGCCGCTCACTTTGTCGCCCTCCGGGGCAGCATTGACATACAACCCCTATCGGGCTTCGCGTGCCCGGCGATTCTGGCCGTAACGCCTGCGCGTTTCATGATGTCAGGGGCTGTTGGTGGCTGGCCGTTTCGAAGGCCACGCCCATGCGCACTGCCAGGGCGCCGAGTTTCTTGTCTAGCGTCCAGAGCAACGTGTCCGGTGTGAGCAGAACGGAGGCGAGTAACGCCAAATCAATCGCACCGCAGCCCGAGTCATGCAACTGCTCCCGCTCGATCAGGGCAAGTGTCTCGTCGGTTGTGGCGACGATGGCCTGTTGCAGATTCTTGAGATCGCCGATGGTGCGCTCGCGCGGTGCGGGTGGTGATCCGCACGCCAGCTCCAGCACGATGAGCGGATGGCACACGACCTGGTCCATTGCAATCAACGACTGAAGCACTGGCTTGGCCTGGCGAAAATGCGCAACCCAAACCGATGTATCCGCGAGGGCCAGGGTCACCGGCTCAGAGCTTCTGCGCGTCGCCGACGGGGAACGTCCTTCATCGTCGGGGCTTTGCCGCCCAGTGCGGCAAGCCGTTTGCCCGCCTGCACTCGCACAAAGACCTTCATCGCTTCACGAAACAGATCGCCCTTGTTCATTCCAGGGTCGGCGACGTCCAAGGCCCTCTGATAGAGATCATCATCAATGGTGACGGTTGTTCTCATGCGCAGCCCCCTCATCAAATATGATGCATATTAGCATCAACCGTCGCGACAGGGACTGGCGCGGCAGCCACAGGCGGTGGCGCCTTTTCATTGCTTGCATGATGGTTGGGGCCGGTGGTAACCGGCGCGGCGCCGTCCGCCGCCTTTAACGCAGCGATGCGGCGGAATCAGGGATTCTGCGCGACCCGCGACCGCGCGAGCGGGGGATTGGCGGCGAAGTAGCGCCGGATGCCGCCGAGGATGGCGTCCGCCATCTTGTATTGGTAGGCGTCGTCTTTCAGCCGGCGTTCTTCTTCCGGGTTGCTGATGAAGGCCGTCTCGACCAGGATCGAGGGGATGTCCGGGGCCTTGAGCACGGCGAACCCTGCCTGCTCCACCTGGGCCTTGTGCAGCGTGTTGATGCCGCCGAGTTCGCCGAGCACGGCTTTGCCGAGCTTCAGGCTGTCGTTGATGGTGGCGGCCTGCGAAAGGTCAAGCAGGGTCTGCTTTAGAAAGGGGTCTGCCACGTCGAGGTTTACGCCGCCGATCAGGTCCGCGTCGTTCTCTTTCTTCGCCAGCCAGCGGGCGGCGGCGGACGTCGCGCCCGATTCCGACAGCGCGAATACGGAAGAACCGCGCGCGTGCGGCAGGATGAAGGCGTCGGCATGGATGGACACGAATAGATCGGCGTTGACGGCGCGCGCCTTCTGTACGCGGCCGTGCAGCGGGATGAAGAAGTCGTCATCCCGGGTCAGGACCGCGCGCATGTTGGGTTCGCGGTCGATGCGTTCTTTCAGTTTCCTTGCAATGGCGAGGGTGACGTCTTTTTCGCGCGTGCCGCCGCGGCCGATCGCGCCGGGGTCCTCGCCACCGTGGCCGGGATCGATAGCCACGATGATGAGGCGCCGGTCGGGCGGCGCGGTCGGCTTGCCGCGTGCCGTCGCGGGCGCGGCC
>CAZXNF010000558.1:1692-2539 GCA_964641785.1 uncultured Streptomycetaceae bacterium
CTTGGCGGGTTCTGCCGCAGCAGCAGCAGGCGTCGCGGCCGGCTCGGATTTGGGGGTGACCGCAACGGCAACGGCAACGGCGGGCTCGGCAGTCGGCGGCTGTGCGCGCTCCACCAGCGCCATCAGCGGATCGAGCGGGACGGCCGGGTAGATGTCGATCACCAGGCGGTGCTTGTATTCGCCGGCGGGCGGCAGCGCGAAGACCTGCGGCTTGACCTTGCCCCTGAGGTCGAAGGCCACCCGCAGCACGCCGGGCCGGAAGCGGCCGAGACGGATCGACTTCACGTAGGGATCGTTGGCGCCGATGCGCCCGGCGAGGCCCGCCAGCGCGGGGGAGACGTCCACGTCTTCCAGATCGAGGACCAGGCGCTCGGGGTTGTCGATCGTGAACATGCTGTGCCGGATCGGCTGCGCGGACTCGAGGGTGATGCGGGTGTATTCCTGCGCGGGCCAGACGCGGGCGGCGATGACGGGCGTGGCCGCGCCTGCGGTGCTGACGGTGGCGGGGGAGAGGAGGGCGGCCAGCGCCAGCAGGAATGCGCAGCCGGCTACGCGCGGGGAGCGGGCGCCGCTCGCGGACGGGGGACTTACTGTCGCAGGCGCTCTAAACACTCCCGTCCGACCTCCGTCTGTGCAGCGATGGCGGCGCTGCGACCCGTGTCCTGCACGTCGAGGTTCAGCGTGAGATCCGGGGGTGCGAGGCGGCTGCCCGCGCGCTCAGGCCATTCGATCAGGCACACGCTGCGGCCGTCGAAGCACTCGCGGAACCCCGCGTCCTCCAGCTCGTTCGTCCCTTCCGATTTGGAAGCTCCGAACCGATAAAAATCAAAGTGATACAAGTATAATC
>CAZXNF010000559.1:0-2524 GCA_964641785.1 uncultured Streptomycetaceae bacterium
TCACCGGCTCGGTGGTGCGCGGCGGCATTCCGCTCAAGCTGCAGGACGCGGGCCTGACCGGGGAACAGGTGCATTGGGTCGCGGCGGACGACGCCGGCGGCCGCTGGACCTTCGACGGCAAGCTGTTCGGCAACGCCATCGAGGGCACGATGACGACGCCCGGCGGCGAGAAACGGCCGTGGCAGGCGACGCGTACCGAACTCGGCGAACCGGCGCACATCAACGCCCCGGTCATCCTGCCGCCGCAGATTCCGCAATGATGCTGTTGTCCCGTGTGGCCCGCGCCACGCTTGCCGCTGCGTTCGGTGCGCTGCTCGCGCTGCCGGCGGTTGCCGCGCAACCGGGCGCGGCGTTTCCCGAAGTGCCGACGCCGTACCTGCCGTCCACCACGGTGGCGGTGGAGGAAATCCTGCGGCTCGCCGACGTCAAGCCCGGCGACCTGGTGGTGGACCTCGGTTCCGGCGACGGGCGCATCCCGATCGCGGCGGCGCGCTACTTCGGCGCACGCGGCTACGGCGTGGACATCGACGGCAAGCTGGTGGCGGAAGCCAACGAGAACGCGCGCCAGGCCGGGGTTGCCGACCGCGTGCGCTTCGAGCAGAAGGACGTGTTCCAGACCGACATCAGCAACGCGTCGGTGGTGACGCTGTACCTGCTGTCCGGGCTGGTCAACCGCCTGCAGCCCAAGCTGCTGAAGGAAATGAAGCCCGGCGCGCGCATCATCGCGCACGATTATCCGTTCGAGGGCTGGACGGCGGATCGCACCGTCAACATCTCCAAGACCTATTACCTCTACGTGGTGCCCGCGCAGGCCGGCGGCCGCTGGCGGCTCGCCACACAACTGCCGGAGGGCGAGCGCATCTTCGACCTCGATATCAAGCAGGACCGCCAGAAAGTCAGCGGCGGTGCGCGTGTGCAGGGCGGCTTCCTGCCGCTGTTCGACGCGCAACTCGCGGGCGACCGCCTGCGCTTCGTGCTGGTGGACGAGCAGCGCGCACTGCATTTCGAGGGCCGCGTGAACGGCAGCCTGCTGGAAGGCAGTGTGCGGATGGGCATCGGCAACGCGGAAGTCACGCGCCCCTGGCGCGCGACGCGCGTGCTCGGCGCGGGGGACGAGGGCTGATGCGCGCTGCGCTGGCCACACTGCTGGTAGCGGCCTCCGGCATGCTTGCTGCGGCGGATTTCCCGTACGACGTGCCATACGTGCCGACACCGCCGCCGGTGGTGGACGAGCTGCTGCGGCTGGCCGATGTGAAGGCCGACGACTACGTCATGGACCTCGGCTGCGGCGACGGCCGCATCGTGATCGCCGCGGCGAAGAAGTTCGGCGCGCGCGGCCTCGGCATCGACCTCGATGAAGACCTGCTGGTGGAAGCGCGGGCCAACGCGGAGGCCGCGGGCGTCACCGACAAGGTCAGCTTCGCCCGCCAGGACCTGTTCAAGACCGACCTCTCGCCCGCCACCGTCATCACCATGTACCTGCTGCCCTCGGTCAACCGGCGGCTGAAGCCCGAACTGCTGAAGCTCAAACCCGGCACGCGCATCGTGTCGCACGATTTCGACCTCGAAGACTGGCAGCCCGACGCCAAGTCCACCATCCGCAAGAACGCCTTCCTGTGGATCGTGCCCGCGCCGGTGGCGGGCGTATGGCGCATCACCACCGAGGCCGGCCCCAACCTGCCCGCGCACAGCTATGAAGTGGAAGTCCGGCAGAAGTACCAGGAGATCGACGGCCATGTGCGCGGGCAGCGCGTGTCGGCGGGCCTCTGGCAGCCGCGGCTGGAAGGCGACAAAATCGCGTTCGTGATCGTGGACAGCCAGAACCGCGTCGGGGAAAGCGCGCCGGCCGGCAGCCCGCCGGAGGCCAGCCTGTACTTCGATGGCCGCGTGGAGGGCGACGCCATGGCGGGCATCGTGCGCCGCGATGTCGGCAACGCGCGCACGGCGGCCCGCTGGCGCGCCGAGCGGGTGAAATCATGAAGGGTATGCCGGCCCTGCAAGGCTGCGTGCTGGCCGCGCTGCTACTGGCGGCCGGCGCGGCGCGCGCGCAGGTTGAGTTCGACGTGCCCTTCGTGCCGACGCCGCAAAGTGTCGTCGACGCGATGCTGCAGATCGCGGCCGTCAAAAAGGACGATGTTCTCTTCGACCTCGGCTCCGGTGACGGCCGCATCGTGATCACGGCCGCGAAGAAATTCGGCACGCGGGGCTTCGGCATCGACAACGACCCGGTCAACGTCGCCAACGCGCGCGCCAATGCCGACGCCGCGGGGGTCAAGGAGCGGGTCACTTTCAGCGTCGGCAATCTGTTCACGACCGACCTGTCCAAGGCCAGCGTCGTCACGCTGTACCTGCTGCAGGAAGCCAACCTGCAGTTGCGCCCCTCGTTGTTTCGCCAGTTGAAGCCGGGTTCGCGCGTGGTGTCGCATGATTTCGACATGGGCGACTGGCCGCCCGACGGCCGCATCACGCTGGCCGTGCCGGACAAGCCCTACGGGCCCCTGACCTCCACGGTGCTTTTCTGGGT
>CAZXNF010000560.1:0-2512 GCA_964641785.1 uncultured Streptomycetaceae bacterium
AGGCTCGCATGGAACTCGGACTCAAAGGCAAGGTCGCGCTGGTCACCGGCGCATCGCGCGGCATCGGCTACGGCATCGCGCATCTGCTGGCACGCGAGGGGTGCAAAGTGCACCTGGCGTCGCGCACGGCGGCCGACCTCGAAAAAGCGCAAGCGAAGATCCGCGCGGAGACCGGCGCCACCATTGAAATTCATGCGGCGGATCTCGGCAAGCCCGGCGCCTGCGAGGCGCTCGCGGACCGCTGCGGCGACCTCGATATCCTCGTCAACAACGCCGGCGCAATCCCGCACGGCTCGGTGACGGCAATCGCTGACGCGCAACTGCGCGAGGCTTGGGAACTCAAGCTGTTCGGCTTCATCAGCCTCACCCGCAAAATCTATCCGCAGATGTGCAAGGCAAAACACGGCGCCATCGTCAACATCATCGGCCTTGCCGGTGAGCGGCCTACCGCGCCGTATATCGCCGGCACCATGGCCAATGCCGCACTGATGGCCTTCACGCGTGCGCTCGGCACGGAAAGCCCAAACTTCGGGGTGCGCGTCGCCGGCATCAATCCGGGCGCCATCCTGACCGACCGCCAGGAAGTGCGCTGGCGCGCCCGCGCGGCCAAGGAGCTCGGCGACGAGAAGCGCTGGCCGGAGCTCACCACCGACTTCCCGTTCGGCCGGCTGGGCACCGTCGAGGAAGTCGCCAATCTGGCGGTGTTTCTCGCTTCGGAAGCCGCGTCTTACATCACCGGGACCATCGTCACTGTCGACGGCGGGCGCGCCGGGCGCAACGCCTAAGCGCCAGGCAGGGGAGCGCCCTTGCGCGCCTTCACGGCTGCCTGTTCGATCGCACGCTGGGTCAGTTGCGGTGCAAACAGCTCGATGAAACGGTAGGCGTAGTCCCTGAGGTAGGCGCCGCGTTTGACGGCCACGCGCGTGGTATGCGTGCCGAAGAGATGCGAGGCGTCGAGCGCGCGCATTCCAGTGTCGCGGCGCGCGTTGAACGCCATCGCGGCAATGATGCCGATGCCGAGACCGAGTTCCACATAGGTCTTGATCACGTCCGAATCGATCGCCGTGAGCACCACGTCGATCGACAGCCCGGCCTGCGCGAAGGCGTCGTTGATCCGCGAGCGCCCAGTGAACTCGGGGCTGTAGGTGACGATGGGATACGGCGCCAGCGCGTCCAGGGCCAGCGCCTTCACCTTGGTCAGCGGATGCCCCGCCGGCACCACCACGCAGTGATGCCAGTCGTAGGCCGGCAAGGCCACCAGCTCCGGAAAGTGCGCGAGCGCCTCGGTCGCGATCGCGATGTCGGCCTCGCCGCGAATCACCATGCGCGCGAGATTCTGCGGGTTGCCCTGCAGCAGCGACAGGTGCACCTTGGGGTAGCGCTTGCGGAAGGCCGCCACCACCCGCGGCAGCGCGTAGCGCGCCTGGGTATGGGTGATCGCCACCGTCAGGCTCCCGACATCGCGCCCGGAAAACTCCTTGGCCGCGCGGCGCAGATTCTCCGTCTCCAGCAGCACCCGCTCGATCGCGGCGGCCACCGCGCGCCCCGGTTCGGTCAGTGCGATCAGGCGCTTGCCGCGCCGCTCGAAAATCTCCACCCCGAGCTCATCCTCCAGCTCCCTGATCTGCCGCGAAACCCCGGGCTGGGACGTGTGCAGGGCGGCGGCGGCGTTCGTCAGGTTGAGACCCTGTCGCACCGCCTCGCGCACGTAGCGCAGTTGTTGGAGATTCATGTCTGGGGCCGCCGATGACGTCGGGCCGCGGCTGTTTGCCCATCTTCTATATGCTGAACATGCATAAGCAAATGCCTTGTAAGTCGTTTTTTTATCATAAGCAGTCTAGTAGCCTTGCGGTCTTTCTGCAATTCCCCAGGGCCGGTTTCAGCCATGTATCAATACGACGCCATCGACCAGCGCATCGTGGACAGCCGCGTGGCGCAGTTCCGCGACCAGACGCGGCGCTTTCTCGCCGGCGAACTGGCGGAAGACGACTTCCAGCCGCTGCGACTCAGAAACGGCCTCTACTTACAGCGCCACGCCCCCATGCTGCGCGTGGCGATTCCGTACGGGCTGCAGTTGCGCAAGCTCGCCTACATCGCGCGCACCTACGACCGCGGCTACGGCCACTTCAGCACCCGGCAGAACCTCCAGTACAACTGGCCCAAACTGGAAGCCGTGCCGGACATCCTCGCCCACCTGGCGGAAGTCGAGATGCATGCGATCCAGACCAGCGGCAACTGCGTGCGCAACACCACGACCGACCATTTCGCGGGCGTAGCCGCCGACGAGATCGTCGACTCCTTCGTGTGGTGCGAGCTGATCCGGCAGTGGTCCACCTTCCACCCGGAGTTCAACTGGCTGCCGCGCAAGTTCAAGATTGCGGTCAACGGCGCGGAACAGGACCGTGCCGCCACCTGGGTGCACGACATCGGCCTGCACGCGCTGCGCAATGAAGCGGGCGAGACCGGCTTCCGCGTCATCGTCGGCGGTGGCCTCGGCCGCACGCCGCTGGTC
>CAZXNF010000561.1:0-2512 GCA_964641785.1 uncultured Streptomycetaceae bacterium
GTCGGCAGCCCGTGCTGTTCGTTTCCGCTGGCTAACGGTTAGGTTCCCCGGTCGCGTTCCGGCGCCGGTGTAGCGCCGCCCGGACCTGGTTCGGGGGCTGGTTCCTGGCCCGCCAGACGCTGCAGTGCTGCTCGCAAACCGGGGTCGGTTACCCGGCTCGCCAGATTCGATATTTCGCTGATGGTTCCTGTACTTAGCTGCGGTATTGGTTGCGGCGAGCGGGGCGCCTTCCGGTCGGCTTGAACTGCCACCCGAATTTCAGTAACCTGCCACCCGGACCTGCGGTAGGACGCCAACAACCTCGGGGCGAACTGTCTAAGCTTCGCCGCCACCGCAGTGTTTTCAGCCAAAAGGAAGAGGGTGCCCGCTCGCAAACGACTGGCCCTGACGGCCGAGCGGATCGCTGTGGGCAATACGCGGGAGGCAATCTCGGTCAGTTCCGCGAGGCGTTGCGCCTCGCGCGAGTAATCGCGCAGGCCGGCAGCGGCCTGCAGGATGCCGTTGACGCGCGACGGGGTCCTGAACGACATGGCGTCAATCAATGTTCGGTTGAACGGGCAGGAGGCGGTCGCATGAACGTCATTCTAGTATCCGGCCGGCTGGCGAAAGCCCATACGCTGACCATTACCGCGCCGCGGCTGGCGGCCGGGCTGGCCACGGTCCTGCTGGGTCTGATGCTGGTCGCCGGCGTGCTGCAGTATGTCGTGCTCCGCTATGCGTCGTCCCTCGACAGCCCCTTCCTGAACGGCCTGATCGTTTCCGCGAGCCGCGAGCAGAACGAAAAGTCGCAGACCTACCTGCGCGAAAACCTCAACGCGATGGCGACCAAGCTGGGCCAGATGCAGGCCCAGTTGCTGCGCCTCGACACGCTGGGCGAACGCCTGGCCAAGACCGCCGGCTTCAAGCCGCAGGATTTCCTGTTCGACCAAGAGCCCGCCCGCGGGGGTGCCGCTTCCACCCTCCCGAGTTACGATCTGTCGCTGTCCGACCTCTCCCGGCAGGTCGAAAATCTGGCCAGGCAGGTTGAGGACCGCAGCGAGAAGCTGGGCCTCCTCGACGCGCTGATCACCTTCGACACCGCGCGTAAGAAACTCACGCCTTCCATGCTGCCCGTCGACGGCGGCTGGTATTCCTCCAACTTCGGCTGGCGCATCGACCCCTTCAACGGGATGAAGGCCTTTCACGAGGGGGTGGACTTCATGGCGGAGACCGGCACGCCGATCTTCGCGGCCGCCGGCGGGGTGGTCATCGCGTCCGATTGGCACCCCCAGTATGGTAATATCGTAGAGGTTGATCACGGCAATGAACTCGTGACGCGTTACGCGCACGCATCGAAGCGCATGGTCAAGGTGGGGGATGTGGTACTGGCGGGCGCCAAGATCGGCGAAGTCGGCGCGACCGGCCGTGCGACCGGCAGTCACCTGCACTTCGAAGTCCGTCACCGCGGTGTGCCGCAGAATCCGGCGCGGTTTCTGCGTCTGCCTGGTTAGACAGCGCTTTTCGGTTTGGCCTCGGAGCGACATTGCGCGGGGCGGGAACGCGGCAACCGCATTTACAGCAGCGACGCGCGGACAGGCAGAGCGAAGGGGTGGGGTCTCCCACCCCTTTTTGCTTTTTACGAACCCAATGGCTATTCGTTTTGAACATCTTTAAGAAAGTTTTCGGCAGCCGCAACGACCGCTTGCTGCGCCGGTACGTCGGGCAGGTGCGCGCGGTCAACGCGCTGGAGCCCGTGATCGAGAAACTCACCGATGCCGAGTTGCGGGGGCGCACCGATGCGCTGCGCGCGCGCGCGCAGACCGAAACGCTCGACGCACTCTTGCCCGAGGCCTTCGCCCTGGTGCGCGAAGCCAGCAAGCGGACGCTCAACATGCGCCACTTCGACGTGCAGTTGCTGGGCGGTATCGCGCTCCACAACGGCAAGATCGCCGAGATGCGCACCGGCGAGGGCAAGACCCTGATGGCAACCCTGCCCGTGTACCTGAACGCGCTTTCGGGCAAGGGTGTGCACATCGTCACCGTCAACGACTACCTCGCCAGTCGCGACGCCGAGTGGATGGGCAAGATCTACCGCTTCCTCGGCATGTCCGTCGGGATCATCCTCTCGCAGCAGGAGACGGCCGACAAGAAGATCGCCTACGCGGCCGACATCACGTACGGCACGAACAACGAGTACGGTTTTGACTACCTGCGTGACAACATGGAGTACCAGCTGGCGGACCGGCGCCAACGCGGGCTGAACTACGCCATCGTCGACGAGGTTGACTCCATTTTGATCGACGAGGCGCGTACCCCGCTCATCATTTCCGGGCAGGCCGACGACAACACCGAGCTCTACATACGCGTGAACAAGGTGGTGCCCCGGCTGAAGCGCCAGGAGGGTGAGGAAACCGCCGGTGATTTCTGGGTGGACGAGAAGCAGCACCAGGTGCTGCTGTCGGAGGCGGGTCACGAGCATGCGGAAGCGCTGATGACCAGCGAAGGGCTGCTCGCGGAAGGCTCCAGCCTGTAC
>CAZXNF010000562.1:0-2504 GCA_964641785.1 uncultured Streptomycetaceae bacterium
TGTCAGGGGTCACTCAAAACCAGCCAGGTAGGGTCGATTCAAAACCAGCCACTTTGAGCGGGGTATTTGCGTCCGGTGCGCCTTCGGGTTGCACGGGGCGGGATGAACCAACTCGAAGTGAACCTCCAGGAAGCCATTCAGGCCTTAAAAGCGCGCGGCTGGTCCCAGCGGCGCATCGCGCGCGAGCTGCAACTCGACCGCGGCACGGTCGCGGGCTATCTCCGCGCCGCAAAACCGGCCATTTCGACCCCCGGGTCCGGTCCTGCCGTGGAGGCGCCCCCGGCCACTCCGAGCGCCGAACCGGAGGCAGCTAAAGAAGGAAAACCAGCCATTTCGACCCCCGGCTCGGCGGCCGGTCGGGTGAGCCTGTGCCGCGAGTTTTTGACGGCGATTACGGCGGCAATCACCGCCGGGTTGTCGGCCCGGCGCATCTATCAGGATCTGGTGAGCGACCACGGCTTCACCGGCAGCTATCAATCGGTCAAACGCTGCGTGCGCCAGCTCGCCCACCGGCGCGAGCTGCCGGTGCGCCGCCTGGAGTGCGCGCCGGGCGAGGAGGTGCAGGTGGACTTCGGCCAGGGCGCGTGGATCGCCGAGGCGGAGACCGGCCGTCGCCGCCGGCCGCACCTGTTCCGCGCGGTGCTCAGCCACTCGCGCAAAGGCTACAGCGAAGTCGTGTGGCGGCAGGACACCGAGACGTTCATCCGCTGTGTCGAAAACGCCTTCCGCCACTTCGGCGGCGTCACGCGCACCACCGTCGTCGACAACCTGAAGGCCGCGGTGCTCGCGGTGGATTGGTTCGACCCCGAGCTCAACCCGAAGATGTGCGACTTCGCCGCGCACTACGGCACGGTCGTCCTGCCGACCAAACCGGCGCGGCCCGAACACAAGGGCAAGATCGAGGCCGGCGTCAAATTCGCGCAAAACAACGCGCTGAAAGGCCGCACCTTCGCCAGTCTCGCCGCGCAAAACCTCTTCCTCTCCGAGTGGGAACGCACCGTCGCCGATACGCGGATACATGGCACCGTGCGCCAGCAGGTGAGCGCCCTGTTTGCCACCGAACGCCCCGCGCTGCTGCCGTTGCCGCCGTCGCTGTTCCCCTGCTTCGTCGAAGCGCGCCGCAAAGTCCATCGCGACGGCCACGTCGAGTTTGCCAAAGCCTGCTACTCGGTGCCGCCGGAGTATCTCGGCCGCGAGGTCTGGGTGCGCGCCGAAGCCCGCCTGGTGCGCATCTTCAATCATCGCCTCGAGCCGATCGCCGCGCACGCGCGCGCGGACGCCGGGCGCTTCGCCACCAGCGAGGCGCACCTCCATGCGCACAAGCGCAGCGGCATCGAGCGCGGCGCCGACTACTGGCTCGGCCGCTGCCGGCTGATCGGCCCGCACACCGCCGCGTGGGCCGACGGCTTCTTCGCCCAGCGCGGCGTCTATGGCCTGCGCGCGCTCCAGGGCCTGGCGAGCCTCGCCAAAAAACATCCGGCCGCCGCGCTCGAATCCGCCGCCGCACGCGCCGTGCAGCGCGGCGTCTGGCGGCTGCGCGATCTGCAACGGCTGCTCACCGGCGGCGAGCAGGTCGTGCAACTCGATTTTCTGGAAACCCATCCGCTCATCCGCGCCATGGACGCCTACACCCTCGCCGCCTTTTCCCACCCATGAACCTCGACCATGCCCTCAAACAACTGCGCCTGTCCGCCCTCGGCCAGTCGCTCCCCGTGCGCCTTCAGGAGGCCGCCGCCAACCGCCTCTCCCACTCCGAGTTCCTCGAGCTGATCCTGCACGACGAACTCAACGTGCGCGAGCAGCGCAAAATCACGCGGCGCATCCAGGCCGCCGAGTTCACCACGCTCAAAAGCCTCGAAGACTTCGACTGGCGCTTCAACGCCACCGTCCCGCGCAAGGAAGTTTACGAACTGGCCGCCTGCCACTTCGTCCGCAAAGCCACCGACGTGCTCTTCGTGGGCCCGCCCGGCGTCGGCAAAACCCACCTCGCCCAAGCCATCGGCTACGAAGCGATCAAGCAGGGCTTCCACGTGCGTTACCGGTCCATTTTCGACCTGGTCGCCGACTTTCTCTCCGAGGAAGCGCTCGCCCAACGCGACCGCCTCCTGCGCGGCTACCTCAAGCCCGAGTTGCTCATCATCGACGACATGGGTCTCAAGCAACTGCCCAAACACGCCGGAGAATACCTGCTCGAAGTGATTATGCGCCGCTACGAAAACCGCGCCACCATCATGACCAGCAACCGCCCGCTCGAAGACTGGGGCAAGCTCCTGCAGGACGTGCCGACGGCCGGCGCCATCCTCGATCGCTTCCTGCACCACGCCCAGATCATCGCCATCACGGGCAAAAGTTACCGGCTCAAAGACGTCGCCACGCGCCAATCGACCGCGGCGACCGCCACCGCGAGCTTGCCCTCCACCCCCGAAACCCCTTGAAAACCCACCCCGCAGGGTGGCTGGTTTTGAATCGACCCGCAGTGGCTGGTTTTGAAGTGACCCGTGACA
>CAZXNF010000563.1:0-2502 GCA_964641785.1 uncultured Streptomycetaceae bacterium
GACACGAGCAGGTCGCTCACCACCTGCTCGGGCAGCGCGGACGAATCCACGATCAGCGCGTTCTGGCCGCCGGTTTCGGCGATCAGCGGCACCAGCGGGCCCTCGCCCGCCACCAGCGCGCGGGCAATTGATTTGGCCGCTCCCGTCGAGCCGGTGAAAGCCACGCCGCGGATCAGCGGATGCGACACCAGGGCCTGCCCGACCTCGGTACCGCCGAGTGCAAGCTGCATGACCGCCGGCGGCACGCCCGCTTCGTGCAGCAAGCGAACCGCCGCGTGCGCCATGATCGGCGTCTGCGGCGCAGGTTTCGCGACCACGACGTTGCCCGCGACCAGTGCGGCCGACACCTGGCCCATGAATATCGCCAACGGAAAATTCCACGGACTGATGCAGGCGAACACGCCGCGCCCCGCCAGCGTGAGTTGGTTGTCTTCCCCGGTCGGCCCCGGCAACACGAGCGGATGGAAATCTGCCTCTGCTCGCACCGCGTAGTAGCGCAGGAAATCGACGGCCTCGCGCACTTCCGCCACCGCGTCGGGAATGGTCTTGCCGGCTTCACGGATGGCGATGGCCATGAAGTCGGTGCGCCGCGCTTCCAGCAGGTCCGCGGCACGACGCAGGCAGGCCGCGCGCTCCACCACGGGAACGGCATCCCAAGCGGGCTGCGCGGCGGCGCCGATACCCACCATCCGCGCCACGGTTTCAGCGTTGACGCTGCGTGCCTCGCCAATGACGCGCGTGGTGCAGGCCGGATCGACGATCGCCAGCGGCGCACCGCCTGCCGCCTGCCCCTCCAGCAGCGAAGCCGCCTGCCACGGCCGCGCCCAGGCGCGCTCAAGATCCGCTGTCAGCGTGGCCACCACGGTCGTATCACTGAGGTCGATGCCGGCCGAATTGGGTCGGGCCTCGCCGAACATCGCGCGCGGCAACGGAACCTTCGGATGCGGTGCACCGCCTGCGGCCGCCACCGCTTCCGCCGGATCCGCCAGCAGGCGCTCGACCGGCGCCTTCAGATCCTGAATCTGGTGCACGAAGGAACTGTTCGCCCCATTTTCCAGCAGGCGCCGCACCAGGTAGGCCAGCAGGTCGCCATGGCTGCCGACTGGCGCATAGGTGCGGCAGGCGAACGACGGATCGCGGGCGAGCAGCGCTTCGTAGAGACCGCCGCCCATGCCGTGCAGGCGCTGGAATTCGAAATCGCGGTTCGTGCCGACCCCTTCGAGGATCGTCGCCACCGTCAGCGCGTTGTGCGTGGCGAAGGCGGGAAACAGGTGCGGCGATTTCAGCATCGCCCGTGCGCACGCGAGGTAGGACACGTCGGTTGCCGCCTTGCGCGTGAACACCGCGTAATCCGGCAGGCCACGCTCCTGCGTGCGTTTGACCTCGGAGTCCCAGTAGGCACCCTTCACCAGCCGCACGAAAATCCGCCGTCCGGCACGCTGGCCCAGGGTTTCGAGCCACTGGATGACCGGCAGGGCACGCTTCTGGTACGCCTGCACCGCGAGCCCCAGCCCGTCCCAGCCGGCGAGTGACGGCGCCAGGGCAACGACTTCGAATAACTCCAGGGAGAGTTCGAGGCGTTCGGATTCTTCTGCGTCGATGGTGAAGCCCATGCCGAACGCACGCGCCTCTTCCGCGAGCGCAAGCACCACAGGCACGAGCTCGCGCAGCAGGCGCTCGCGCTGCGCCGGTTCGAAGCGCGGATGCAGCGCCGAGAGCTTGATCGAGATGCCCGGCGCTGCGATTACCGACTGTGCACCGACCCGCGCGCCGATCGCCACGATCGCGTGCCGGTAGGCGGCGTGGTAACGCTCCGCATCCGCCGTGGTCCTGGCCCCCTCGCCCAGCATGTCGAAGGAATGCCGGAAGACAGGGCGCTCGGGGCGCTCCGCTCTATCCAGCGCCTCCTCAATCGTGCGTCCCATCACGAACTGCTCGCCCATGAAGCGCATCGCGGTGGCGACCGCGCGGCGCACCACCGGTTCGCCCAAGCGCGCGAGGAGACGCTTGAACACGCCGGTGGTTTCGTCTTCCGCCAGCAGACGGCCGGTCAGGTTGAGCGCCACCGTGGCGGCGTTGACGAGCGAAGAAGGCGACTGGCCGAGATGCGCTTCCCACCCCGCGGTGCCAACCTTGTCGCGGATCAGCCGGTCGGCGGTGTGATCGTCCGGAATGCGCAGGAAGGCTTCAGCGAGGCACAGCAGCACCACACCCTCCGTCGAGGAGATGCGGTACTCCTGCAGAAAATGTTCGATGCCGCCGCCGGCGCGGGCGTCCTCGCGCATCGCCTCGACGAGATCGCGCGCCGTGGCGGCCACGCGCGCGCGGGCCGCGGGGGAGAGTTGCGCCTGCACGAGCAGCGGCTGCAGCACCCCGGACTCCGGGGCGCGGTAGTGCGTGTTGATGGCCGGAAGTGGCGAGGGAACAGGATCTGGCACGACGGAAATGCTAGTGTAGTGCTTCATATTTAATAGAACTAAAAGCAACTCGTCGAGTCCAAGT
>CAZXNF010000564.1:0-2500 GCA_964641785.1 uncultured Streptomycetaceae bacterium
ACGCGGGGGGCGCCAGGCCGAGAAGATCGGCGACCGGTTGCGCCCAGCCGAGGAGCTTTGGCCCCCGTACCGGCGTCGGATCCACGCGCGTGTAGGCGGCGTTGCGGACCTGGCGGGGGACGTTCGTCAGTACCGGGTCGGCGGGCAGCGTGCGGACGAGGCTGTTGTCGAAGGACAGTTCGCCGAGGGCGACGGGAACGGGAGGGGCGTGGCGCTGGTTCAAGCGGGATGTCCAAGGTTTGGGCTGCGGTATCGCGAGCTTATGCGTCCGGTCGCAAGGAATCCAGCCTGGCGCGCGCGGCTTGGTCCCTCTGAGTACGTAGGTTAGAGTTTGGCCCGCCGGAGCGCCGCACTGCCGGCAGGGGATTGCATCCGATGGCAGACACGAAGATGACCGCGCGTCCCTTGTGGCTGGCGCTTGCCGCCGTCGACGCCGTATTGCTGGCGTACCTGGCGTCGCAGTTCGACTGGCTGACCTTCGATGACCCGCACGTCGGTCCCACCCCCGCAGGCTGGATTATCGTGCTGGTGGTCTACGTCATTGAGGCGGCCGGCAAACTACTGGCAGTCACTTTCGTCGCGGCCGTCGGTGCGGCCATCGTCCTGGATTTCCGGGGCGGTTCGCGGCCGCACCGGCTGCTGGCCGCGCTGCTCTCGCTGCCGTTGCTGGCCACGCTGTGCCTGCTCGCGTGGTTGGCCATTGCAGCGCTGACGCCGGCGCTGGCGGGCAACAACGCCGCTTTCCTCGACCGCTTGATCGTCTTCGATCGCCTGGCCAAAGGGCATGCGGAGGGCGTGTCCATCGCGGGCTACGTCGTGCTGCTGTGTGGCGCGATGTACCTGGCCGAGAAATATCTGCTGCGCTGGTGGGGCGTCCGCTGGCCCGTGCCGCTCGTGGCCCTCGCCGTGCTCGCATGGCCCTTGTGGGTGGCGCTGGACGGCGAGCGCGCACAGCGGGATTGGATGGCCGCGCAGGAATGGCGTGCGGTGAACGCACGGCAGACCTGGCTGGAAGCATTGGCCGCGTGCGGAGCGCAAGGCGCCGGCTGGCGCCTGCCCCAGCGGGAGGAACTGTCGCTGTACCTGGCCACGCGGCCGGCGGCGACGGCGGCGTGGCGCGGCGCCGCCTGGACGCAGACCGCCGCGGATTACGGCCGCTGGGGCATCGTGGTCGGTCTCGAGCCGCGGTTGAAGGGCTACTGGCGCTCCAACGACCATCCCTGGCGCGACCGCAGTGTGTGCGAGCGCGACGCCAATCCGCCCACGCGGAATCGCGCGACGGACTGGTTCGCCGGTTTGCAGCCGCGGGTGTGCGCCGACCCTGAGGGCTCGCCCGCGCTGCATCCGTCCGCCGCGCAGTTCCTGGCCGCGTACCGCGGCATGCAGGAGGGCTCGCCGCCGCGGATTTTTGCGGACCAGACGTCCGCTGCCGTGATTTGCGTGCGGCCCGCGCCGCCGGAAACGCGCCTGCCGCGGCGCGGACGGGGTTACCCGGAAGAGCGGCTCTTCACCGGCCCCGCGACGTTCCAGGCCTACATGGACGGTATTTGCGGAGAGGCGCCGCCCCGCGGGGACGCGACCGCGTGCGGCGCCTTCGCCCCGCGCGCCCCTGCCGCCGCGCCGCCTGCTGCCCCCGCGCTGGGCCCGCTGCGGCCGGCGCCGTAAGTTCGGCGTAGCCTGTCCGACCCATCGCATTATCTGCTCCCGAGAGGTGCCCCATGGCCCTGCCCGCCGTCCGCCGCCAGTCCGAATACGTGCCTCTGACAAAGGCGCAGTTCCGCGAGCGCTTCTTCGCGCGCTTCTACGACCCGGCCTTCGATGCCGTGAAGGGCGAGCTGGAAAAGGTGTTCGAGGTCGCGTGGGACGGCTACCTCGTTTACCGCAAGTCGCCGCGCAAGCAGAAGGCGGGCAAGGGGTTCGCCGAGCCTGACTTCGAGTTGCCGGTGGAATGGTTGAAAACGCGCGCGGCGATCGCCGCCGCCGAAGCCAGGCAGAAAGCGCCGCAGTCACCTTCGCGCATCCTGATCGTCAACGGCTCCACGCGCAGCGAGCACACCTGCCCGGGTGAAATCTCCAAGACGCGGCGGCTCGCGCAGGCCGCGCAGCAGGCGATCGAAGCGCTGCCGGGCCATGAGGTGGATTATCTCGACCTTTCCACGCTCGCCGACGAACCATGGAAGGTGATCCATCCGTGCAAGGCCTGCGTGTCCACCGCGCAGCCTTTGTGCCACTGGCCCTGCTCCTGCTACCCCAACCACGCCATGGGCCAGACCAACGACTGGATGGACGATGTTTATCCGCGCTGGGCCGCGGCGCACGGCGTGATGATCCTGTGCCCGGTGCACTGGTATCAGGCGCCGGCGAGCCTGAAGCTCATGATCGATCGTCTGGTCTGCGCCGACGGCGGCAACCCGGACCCGACCACGACGCACGGCAAGGACCCGGCGCTCGCGAAGAAGCTGGAACTCGACGGCTGGCCTTATCCGAAGCACCTGGCGGG
>CAZXNF010000565.1:0-2490 GCA_964641785.1 uncultured Streptomycetaceae bacterium
CGTTCAGCAGCCAGACCTTGCCTCGCATGTCGCTGGGCGAAAAACTTTTCCCGCCCGCGCCGCTCTCCAGTAGCGGCAACGTGAACGCCGGCGCCGGTTTGCCGACGAGCGGTGACGGCACTTCTCGCGGATCGAGGGCGAGCCCGCGCCAGAGCAGGAAGGCCAACAGGACCAGCGCCGCCAGCGGGGCGGCGTAGCGCAGGCGGATCACGCCGCTCCCTCGCCCGCGGGGAGCGCGGCCGGGGGTGAGGGCGCTGGCGAGAGAGACGGGCCGCCTGACGTTCGCGCGGCGCGCGGCGCGATGCGGTAGCGCCGGTCCGACACCGCCAGCACGCCGCCCGCCGCCATCATCAGCACGGCCAGCCAGATCCAGTTGATGAAGGGCTTCACCTGGAAGCGCACGCTCCACGCCGCGCCGGCGTCGGTGCCGAGCGGGTCGCCGAGCGAGATGTAGAGATCACGCGTCAGGCTGCGGTCGATCGCGGCCTCCGTCATGGTCTGCTCGGAAGCGAAGTAGCGCCGCTTTTCCGCCTGCAGCGAGCGCACGCGGCCGTTCGCTTCGGTGACGGCGAAGTGCGCCACGATGGCGGAGTAGTTCGGTCCGGTTTTCTCGCTGAAGCCTTCGAGTGCGAAGGTGCGTCCGGACAGCGTGCCCGACTGTCCGGGCCGGATCTCCATGTCGAGTTCGGTCGAATAGCTCTTCACCATCGTCACCGCCAGCACCAACACGGCGATGCCCAGGTGCGCGAGCTGCATGCCGCAGTAGCTGGCGCTGAGGCTCCGCAGCCTGCCGGCAAAGTCCGGCGCCGCGGCGCGGGCGAGGCGGGTCACGACGCCGGCGACGACCGCCGAGACCGCCCACCAGCCGAGCAGGAGGCCGACCGTCGTCAGCACGCTGCCGCCGCCCGCGGCCAGCAACGTGGCGGCCGTCAGCACGGCGGCCGCCGCCGCGGCGATGATGGCCTGGCGCGCGACCGGCCGGCCTTCGGCCTGCTTCCATGCCACGACCGGTGCCAGCCCCATCAGCAGGATGGCGGGTGCCAGCAGCGGCAGGAACACCGTTTCAAAGTACGGCGGCCCGACCGAAATCTTGCCCAGTCCGAGCGCATCGATCGCCAGCGGATAGAGCGTGCCGATGATCACCGCCGCGGTGACCGTCACCAGCAGCACGTTGTTCGCCAGCAACAGCGTTTCGCGCGACCACGATGAAAACGTGCCGCCCGGCCCGAGGCTGTTCGCGCGCCAGGCGTACAGCGCGAAAGCGCCGCCGCTCACCACCATCAGCAGCGCGAGAATGAAGACACCGCGCGTGGGATCCGTCGCGAAGGCATGCACCGAGGTCAGTACGCCGGAGCGCACGAGGAAGGTGCCGAGCAGCGACAGCGAGAAGGTGACGATCGCCAGCACCACCGTCCACGACTTGAACACGCGGCGCTTTTCGGTGACGGCGAGCGAATGGATCAGCGCGGTGCCCGCGAGCCACGGCATGAGCGAGGCGTTCTCCACCGGGTCCCAGAACCACCAGCCGCCCCAGCCCAGCTCGTAGTAGGCCCAGGCGCTGCCGAGCGCGATGCCGACGGACAGGAAGGCCCAAGCCGCCACCGTCCACGGCCGCGCGAAGCGCGCCCACGCCGGATCAAGCCGTCCGTCGATCAGCGCCGCGACCGCGAAGGCGAAGGCGACCGAGAATCCGACGTAGCCCATGTAGAGCAGCGGCGGGTGCGCGACCATGCCCGGGTCCTGCAGCAGGGGGTTGAGGTCGCGGCCGTCGAGCGGCGGCAGCGTGCGGTCGAAAGGGTTGGAGGTGAACAGCATGAAGAGCAGGAAGCCGACGCTCACGATGCCCAACACGCCGATCACGCGCGCGGTGACCGCGGCCGGCAGGCGCCCCGACAGCACAGCGACCGCGCAGGTCCAGCCGGCGAGCATCAGCGTCCACAGCAGGAGCGAGCCTTCGTGGGAGCCCCAGGTCGCGGCGATGCGGTAGGCGAGCGGCAGCTTCGAGTTCGAGTTGCTGGCGACGTTGATGACCGAGAAGTCGTTGCCCACGAAGGACGCCATCAGCGCCGCGAAGGCGATCGCCACGCAGGCAAAGTGCGCGGCGGCGGCGGGGCGCGCGAAGGCGATGAGCGCCGCATCGCCGCGCTGCGCGCCCCACAGCGGCAGTGCCACCTGCGCGACGGCGATCATCAATGCGAGGGCGAGGGCGAACTGGCCGATTTCAGGAATCATCGCGTCACTTGCCTGTGCCGGGCGGCGGTTTGCGGAACTGTTCGGGCGCGCCGACCGGGTGGCCGGCGCGCTTCAGCGCCTCCGCGGCTTCGGGCGGCATGTAGGCTTCATCGTGCTTGGCGAGCACTTCGTTCGCGTTGAAACGGCCCTCGCTGTCGATCTTGCCCTGCGCGACGATGCCGCGGCCTTCCGCGAACAGGTCCGGCAGCGTGCCGCGGAAGCGCACCGGGATGGTTTTCGCCAGGTCCGTCACCCGGA
>CAZXNF010000566.1:0-1480 GCA_964641785.1 uncultured Streptomycetaceae bacterium
TTCTGGTACAGGTCGGCGGCCATGATCACCGCCTTGTAGCCGGCGATATTGGCCTGCGAGGACAGCACGTCCATGCTCTGCGCCCGCGAGATGCGCGGCAGCGATTCCATGGCGAAGGCGGTGATGCCGGCGCGGGCGAGCGCTTCGATGCCATCGGTGTGGAAGGGATTGAGCAGGCCCAGCAGGAGCTGGCCGCTCTTCATCTGCGCCAGCTCCGCCGCTTCGGGCGCGCGCACCTTGAGGATGATCTCGGCCTGCTGGTAGACCTCGGCAGCGGTGGCGGTGATCGTCGCGCCCGCCTCCGTGAACTGCGCGTCGGGGATACTGGCCGCAACGCCCGCACCCGCCTGCACCAGCACCGTGTGTTTGCCGCCGGTCAGAAGCTTCTTGACCGTCTCCGGTGTGGCGGCCACCCGGGTCTCCCCCGCGCGCGTCTCCGCCGGAATGCCGATCTTCATTTTGGGGACTGCTCCCTGACTATTTTGAAGCCGGATTATAGGCCACGGCCCCGCTCAGAACCGGTAGAGATTGCCCGGATTGTCGGCCAGGATGCAGCGGCGGACCGTTTCATCGGGCGCCCATTCCGCCAGCAGATCGAGCAGGTCCGCGTCATCGGGCGGCGCCCCCTTCACCGAAGGATGCGGCCAGTTGCTCGCCCACAGTAGCCGCTCCGGCACGGCCGCGACCAGTTCGCTGGCCAGCGCGCCGATGTCGTCGTAGGCCGGCGGCCCGGATTTCGATCCGTGGTAGGGCGCGGACAGCTTGACCCAGCAGCGGCCGCCGTCGACCAGGCGGCGCAGCACCGGCCAGCCGCCGCGCTCGCGTGCCACCGGCGCCGTGAAGCGGCCGATGTGGTCCACCACCAGAGCGCAGGGCAGGGCCTGCAACTGCTTTTCACGTTCCGCTAGCTGTTCGCCCGGCAACTGCAACTGCACGTGCCAACCCACTTCGGCCGCGAGGCTCGCCATCGGGGCCAGGTCGTCCCAGCCGAGCCCGCCCTCGGGGAACATGTGAAAGCGGATGCCGCGCATGCCCAGCGCATCGAGGCGTTGCCACTCGGCGAGCGGCGCCGATGGATCGATCACCGCCACGCCCCGCGCCGCATCCCCCAACGCCGCCATCGCATCGAGCGTGCAGGCGTTGTCCGCACCGTAGCAGGCGGGCTGCACGATCACTACCCGCTGCAGGCCGAGGCGCTCCTGCAACGCGCGGTAGGCGGCGACGGTTGCGTTGCGCGGCGGCACCGTGAGCCCGGGCACCGTGGCGAAGCGCGGATCGAAGATATGCATGTGCGTGTCGCAGGCGCCCGGCGGCATGGCTAGGCGCTGCGTCATTTGAGTGCAAATCCGCGCAGTTGCGCCGCCCGCGCGGATGCGCCGGCCATCATGAAGGCCAGATCGCTGCCGGCCAGGATGAAGCGCATGCCGAGTCCAATATAGGACTCCATGAGTTTGGGATCGTAGACGCCACCCATGCCGGG
>CAZXNF010000566.1:1490-2489 GCA_964641785.1 uncultured Streptomycetaceae bacterium
TGCTTGCGGCAGGCGGCGATTACCGCCTTGTACGCCTCCGCCACGCGCGGGTCGGCGAACTGGCCGTGAATGCCCATTTCCGCGCACAGGTCGTTGGTGCCGATGAGGAGCACGTCCACGCCCTCGACGGCCGCGATCGCGTCCGCGTTGGCCACTGCCTGTGGCGTCTCGATCATCACGATCACCAGCGTTTCCTCGTTGGCCTTGCGTGTCGCGTCCGCGGTCGGATGCGTTTCGAAGCGGAGCATGGGCTGGTTGCCCGCCACCGAGCGGTGGCCGATCGGCGGGTAGCGGCAGGCTTCGACGGCCTTGCGCGCCGCTTCCGGCGTGTCCACATGCGGGAACACGACGCCCAGCGCACCGTTGTCCAGCACGCGCGCCGCGTGGTGATGCTCATGACCCGGCACACGGACGATCGGCGTGACGCCGGTCGCGATCGAGGCCATGGCGATCTGGCAGGCCGCGTCGAGATCGAGCGAACTGTGCTCCATGTCGATGAACAGCCAGTCGTAGCCGCAGGTGCCGGCGATGGTGGCGATGTCCACGGTGCGCGATTGGCGCAGGCCGAAGCCCAGCGCGAGCCCGCCCGCCGCGAGTTGCTGTTTGGTACGGTTGATTGGGTGCTCCACCGCGCTTCTCCCCTGGTTGTTTGTCTCGATGTTAGGCGGCGGCGGTTAAATCCTCAAGCATGCTGGCGGCCAGTGTCTCGATACCCCCTTGAGGGATACGCCGAGGACGCCAAGAAGATCCGAAAAGCGAGAGGCATAGACGAGAGACGAGAGACGAAAGGTCGTCGCGACCCGACCTTCTACCCACTTCTATCTTCTCTCGTCTATCGTCTATCGTCTATCGTTGCTGTTTTCTTGGCGCATCCCTCAAGGAGGTATCGAGACTTTGGCGGCAAATCAGGTCTTGGGGGCAGACCCGCCCGCTATAATCACCCCATGTCCCGCATCCGGGTTCTGCCCGACCTCCTCGTCAGCCAGATCGCCGCCGGCG
>CAZXNF010000567.1:0-2480 GCA_964641785.1 uncultured Streptomycetaceae bacterium
CCAGCACTTCGCCCGCCTTCGGGCCTTCAAGGTCGACGGTGGCGATCGTGAGCGGGGCGCCGGCCTTGAGCGCAACTGCGGCTTGGACTTTCATAGCGGGTTCTCCGTGCGGCGTGAGCGTTTCGAATGCGGGTCGCTATACTAACAAAGCCTCCCGCGCTCCCCGTCCTCCGTGCCCCGTCCCGTTCCCTATCGCGGCCGCTTCGCGCCCTCCCCCACCGGTCCGCTGCATTTCGGCTCGCTCGTTGCCGCCGTCGGCAGCTGGCTCGACGCCCGCGCGCACGGCGGCGAGTGGCTTTTGCGCATGGAAGACCTCGACACGCCGCGCATCGTCCCGGGCGCCGCGGACGACATCCTGCGCACGCTGGAGGCGTTGGGACTAACGTGGGACGGGCCCGTTGTCCGCCAAAGCCAACGCCATGACGCCTATCACGCGGCGCTCCATGCACTGAAACAGGCACACCGCGCCTACCCGTGCGCGTGCAGCCGCAAGGAGATCGCCGATTCTGGCATCGCCGGCATCGAGGGCTACGTCTATCCCGGTACCTGCCGCGCGGGCCTGCCCGCAGGGCGCGCGGCCCGGGCCTGGCGGCTCGATACTCGTGGAAGCGGCGTCATCGGTTTCGACGACGCCGTCCAGGGCCGCGTCGGGCACGACGTCGAGCACGCCATCGGCGACTTCGTGCTGTACCGCGCCGACGGCCTCACCGCCTATCAGCTCGCGGTTGTGGTGGACGACGCCGAACAGGGCATCACCGATGTGGTGCGCGGCGCTGACCTGATCGATTCCACGCCGCGGCAGCTCTGGCTGCAGCAGGCGCTGGGACTGCCCACGCCGCGCTACGCGCATCTGCCCGTGGCGGTGAACGCGGCCGGGGAGAAACTTTCCAAGCAGACGCTCGCCCCGGCCGTCGTTGCCCGCGAATGCAGCCGCGCGCTGGCGGCCGCGTTGGCGTTCCTCGGGCACGCGCCACCACCATCCATGACCCCGGCGCGGCCGGCCGAGTTGCTCTTGTGGGGGACAGCGCATTGGGACCGCGCCCGCGTGCCACGCGCCCGCACGCAACCCACCCCTCCCGCGTAAACAAGGCAAGTGCGCCGGGTCAGACGACGCCAGCGGCCTTCAACCCGGCGATCGCGTCTTTTGCGTACCCCAGTTCCCCGAGGATGGCGTCGGTATCGGCGCCCGCCGGTTTCGCCGGCATCGATGCCTTCGGGCCATCGTGCGCGTAGCGGAACGGCGACAGCGGCACGGTGACGTCGCGGCCGACGCCGCTGTCCGCGGCGCTGAAGGTATGGAAGAACCCGCGGGAAACCGTCTGCGCTTCCGCCATCGCTTCGGGAATGGTGCGCACGCGGCCCGCCGGTGTCCCGGCCTCGTTCAGCAGGCGCTCCCACTCGTCCGCGCGTTTCCGGCGGAACGCGGCCTGCAGTTCGGCGCGTAGTTCCGGGATATGCGCGCGGCGCGCCTCTCCGGGCGCGAAGCGCGGATCGTCGAGCAGCGCCGCAAGCCCGGTCGTCTTCAGCAGGTTGCGAAACTGGTGCTCTTCGTTGGTGGCGATGGCGAGCAGCCCGTCCGCCGTTTCGTAGGTGGTGGAAGCCGGCGCGCCGCTGGCGGCGTCGTTGCCCGCGGGCTGCGGCGGCTTGCCGCCGTTCATGTAGGCGGTGACCGAGGACGCCATCAGCATGTAGGTGGTGTCCAGCATGCTGAGATCGATGTATTGGCCCTCGCCGGTGCGGCTGCGCTGAAACAACGCGCTCGACACCGCGAACGCGGCCGCCATCCCGGTGGCGTAATCGACGACCGGCGGGCCGGCCTTGAGCGGACCGGTTGCCTGCGTACCCGTGACGCTCATCAGCCCTGAATACGCCTGGATCACGCTGTCATAGGCAGGATGCTTCTGCTTCGGTCCCGTGCGCCCGTAAGCCGAGATCGCGCACCACACGATATCCGGCTTCACCGCGCGCACGGCTTCGTAACCAACGCCGCGCTTGTCCATGGCGCCGGTGCGCAGATTCTCCACGACCACATCACAGGTCGCGGCGAGCTTCATGAACACCTCGCGCGCGGCGGGCTGGTCGAGATCCAGCGTCAGGAAGCGCTTGTTCGAGGCCTGGGTGAAGAAGCCGACCGACAATCCCCGTTCGTTCATGGTCGGGTCGCCCCCGGAGCGCCGCCGGATGGTTTCACCGCGCCCGGGCGGCTCCACCTTGATGACGTCGGCGCCGAGCAGGCCGAGCTGGTAGGCGCAGAACGGGCCCGCCAGCACGCGGGTCAGGTCAAGGACGCGGATCCCGCTGAACGGCTGCATTTACCGCAGGGCTCCGACCAGGCTGCGTTTGGCCGTTTCCGCTTCGGCGATGCGCGCCCGGATCGCCGGCATCGCGGCGCGCGCCGCCGCCTCGCCCGCCGCGATGGACTGATCCTTCGCGCTGAAATCGAGCATGCGCGTGCGCGACACGTCGGGCCGGATGAGGAC
>CAZXNF010000568.1:0-2476 GCA_964641785.1 uncultured Streptomycetaceae bacterium
CCTCGAAGGTCTGCACCCGGTTGAAGAAGGTCCCGGTCGGATCCTTGCCGTAGGGTTCGAGGTCCGACAGCGGACCGGCCACCCCAGCCGTGTTCCATTCCTTGCACGACGTCACGCAGGCATGGCAACCCACGCAGACGTTCAGGTCGATGACCAACGCGAACTGGGTCACCGCGGGCTCCGCATTTCAATGCCGGGGAACGGGTGACGGGTGATGGGTGATGGGGTTTTACCCATTGCTCATCCCCACAGTACCCGGCAGCGCGTGCATCGTCGGGTACTGCGGCCAGGATTCTTTGGCCTCGTCCGGCGCCGCCGGGTAGATGCGCACCCGCACGTCGTACCAGCCGGCCTGCCCCGTCACTGGATCGGAATTGGAAAAGCGGCTGCCGCCCGCATCGGCCGGCAGTTCCTCGGTCAGCAGGTGGTTCAGCAGAAAACCACGCTGCGACTCATTGGCGTCCGCCGCCAAATGCCACGCGCCGGACTGTTTGCCGATCGCGTTCCACGTCCACACCGTACCCGGTTCGACCGCCTCCGAATAGCGGCACAGGCAACGCACCTTGCCGTGCGGCGACGCCACCCACATCCAGCCGCCGTCCTCGATCTTCGCTGCGCCGGCCGTGCGTGGATTCACGAACAGGTAGTTGTGCGCGTGGATCTGGCGCAGCCACGCATTCTGCGAATCCCAGGAGTGATACATCGCCATCGGCCGCTGCGTGATGGCGTTGAGCGGGTACTTCTCCGTGTCGCTGGCCTGCGCTTCCAGCGGCGCATACCAGAAAGGCAGCGGATCGAAATAGGTCTCCACGCGCGCAGCCAGATGCGCGGGCGGACGGCGCTGGTCCGGGCCCCGTCCCTGCGCCGCCAGCCGGAACTTCTGCAGCACCTCGCAGTAGAGCTGGATCACGATGGGGTCGGGACGCCGGCGCAGCTTCATCTGCTGCGCCCATTCAAGGTAGCCCCGGTTCCAGTTGCGCAGGTACTGGTGCTCCGGCGGCATCGCGTAATGGAACACGCAGTTGTTCTCGGCGTAGCGCTTCCATTGGCCCGGGTTCGGCTTGCCGAGCATGGCGTCCTTGCCGTCCGTGCCGCGCCAGCCGATGAGGAAGCCCTGCCCCGACCCCGGCTCGGTCTCGAAATTGACGATGAAGTCCGGATAGTCCCTGAACTTGCGGCCGCCATCGGGCGTGGTGAACGCCGGAAACTTGAGCCGCCCGGCGAGTTCGATCAGCACCTCCTGGAAGGGCTTGCACTCGCCCTTGGGCGGCACCACCGGCACGCGCACCGAGTCCATCGGCCCGTCGAACTCCGAGATCGGCCGATCCAGCATCGACATCACGTCATGGCGCTCGAGGTACGTGGTGTCCGGCAGGATCAGGTCGGCGAACGCCGTCATCTCCGACTGGAAAGCATCGCAAACGACCAGGAACGGGATCTTGTACTCCCCGTCCGCGCCCTTGTCGTTCAGCATCTTGCGTACCTCGACCGTATTCATGCTCGAGTTCCAGGCCATGTTGGACATGAAGATCATCAGCGTGTCGATGCGGTACGGGTCCCCGCGCCAGGCGTTGGTGATGACGTTGTGCATCATCCCGTGCACGGCGAGCGGGTACTCCCACGAGAACGCCTTGTCGATGCGGATCGGCTTGCCGTCCGCGTCCACGAACAGGTCGTCCGGGCCAGCGGGAAAGCCCAGCGGTGCGCCGCCGAGCGGCGTATTCGGTTTGACTGCGTCCGGACTGTGCGGCAGGCGCGCGTACTCCGGCGGCGTGCCGCGCGGGAACGGCGCCTTGTGCCGGAAGCCACCCGGCCGGTCGATGGTGCCGAGCAGCGACATCAGGATCGACAGCGCGCGGATGGTATGAAAACCGTTGGAGTGCGCGGCCAGCCCGCGCATGGCGTGAAAGGCGACCGGATTGCCGGTCACCTTGTCGTGACGGCGGCCCCAACTGTCGGTCCAGGCGATCGGCAGTTCGATCTGGTGATCGCGCGCCATCACACCCATCTCCGTCGCCAGCCGCCGGATCGTCTTGGCCGGGATGCCGGTGAGCGCCGCCGCCCACTCGGGCGTGTACTCCTGCAGCCGCTCGCGCAGGAGCGCGAAAGCGGGCTTGACGGCCATGCCGTCGGGCAGCCGGTACTCGCCTTCAAGCGCCGGTTCTGCGGCCGCCGTGTGATTCATCACGGCGGCGTTGGTGCGCGTGTCCCACCAGAGCTGGTTGTGCGGGCGGTACGTGCCGGGCTCTGGATGCGCGGGATCACACGCGGCTAGCCCGAAATCGCGGTGCGCGGCATCGAGATTGATCAAGTGGCCGCCGTTCGTGTACTCGGCCACGAACTCCCGGTCATACAGGTCGCGCTCGATCAGTTCGCGGCACAGCGCCAAGAGCAGCGCGCCATCGGTGCCCGGCTTGATCGGGATCCACTCGTCGGCGATGGCCGAGTAGCCGGTGCGCACGGGGTTGATGGAGAT
>CAZXNF010000569.1:0-2475 GCA_964641785.1 uncultured Streptomycetaceae bacterium
CGTCAGGGCTGGCGCTACGTCGGGCGGCATGGCGAATTTCCTTCGGTGACGGACATTCCGGGAATGCGGCGATTATGGGAAAGACCGTGGCGGAAGCACTACCGGATAAGCGGGGGAAAGCGGCGGCTATTCCGGCTTAGGACCTGTTGCCGCAGGCGTAGCCTTGGGTCGGAATCAGCGCCCATCTGCGGGCGACGACAGGAGCGGAACCATGGAAATCAAAGGACTGAACGACCTGCTGGCGCAGTTGCGCGCCGCCTCGGCACTCACGCAGGGCCCCGCAGCGACGCCGCCGGGATCCACCCCGAAGGCGGACTTCGGCTCAGCCCTGAAGGGCGCGCTGGACCGCGTGAACAGCGTGCAGGCCAGTTCGACCATCTCGGCACTCACGCAGAGCGCCGCAGCGACGCCGCCGGGATCCGCCCCGAAGGCTGACTTCGGCTCAGCCCTGAAGGGCGCGCTGGACCGTGTGAACAGCGTGCAGGCCAGGTCGGCCATGCTTGCCCAGAACTACGGAATGGGTGCAGCCAATGTGGGCATTCACGATGTCGCGATTGCCTCGCAGAAAGCCAATATCGCCTTCCAGGGTACGGTGCAGGTGCGCAACAAACTCGTGGCGGCGTACAACGAGATCATGAATATGCAGATCTGACTGCCGCCGCGGCCGTCCAGCGGTTCCCGAAGTGGGGATTGCGGTCGCGTTCCAGTTTCATGATGTAGCGCTGCACCATCCCCGGCAGGGACGGATGCGCCCCGACGAAGCGGCAGCCCGAACGCTTGCACACGCTGCCGTTCTTGAGGGTGACTTCGAAAGAATTGCAGACCTGAAGGCCTGTTTTGATGCTGCCGATGCCGGGCAGGTCGATGAGGCAGTGGTCGTAGACCGCGTCCTTCTCGAAATGCACGTGCGGGTGACTGTCGATCACCGAGATGCCGCCGCAACTGATGTCGAGTACGGTCAACTCGGCTTCGGTCTCCTTGCCGTCGACGGTCGTGGTGACACGGCACTTCAGCGGTTGCGTTAGCAGACAACTGGCGCGGTAATTCTCGCGTCGCTGCATGCGCAGTACGGTATCCGGAATCCTGCCGGCGACAGCTTCACGCCCGCCGTGCGGCTGCGGAGCGAGGCCGTCGACGGAGAACTTGATCTTGATGCCATCCTCGCTGGTCACGAACAGCACCCGTGGACTGGCGAGCATCCGCTGGAGTTGTTCGTTGTGCGGCGGGAGGTCGAACACGACCTCGCCGCTTTCCGGATTCACCGCGAGGATGGCGGTGAGTACGAAGTCCTTGCCGCCGTTGAAGTAAGCGGTAACGAGCGTACCCTTGCGCATGCAGGCGCGGAGGATGGCGACGATTTCGCCCGGGCTGCTCGTGATGTAGCGCGCTTCCTCGTCTGAAAAACTGCGCTCCGGCACGGGTGCGGCGGCGCTGTTGGTCGGCCCCGTCATGTCGCCGGTCCCCGTGATCCGGTCGGCGGGACGGGATCCGCAGCCATCTGCCAGCCATGTTCGAGGCGATAGAGCCACGCCAGTAATTCGGCCACGGCGACATACAGTACGCCAGGAATGTTGCGGTCAAGGTCCACCTGCATCAGCAGGGCCACCAGTTCGCGTGACTCATGAACGTACACGCCGTGCTCGTGCGCCATGGCGATAATCCTGTCCGCGAGCTCGCCACGGCCCTTGGCGACCACGCGAGGGGCATGGTCCTGAGCATCGTATTGCAAAGCGACTGCGCTGCGTTGGCGCGCCGAGGGCGCGGCGCCGGTCACGGGCGCAGCCGGAACGGGGGGGCCGCGATCAGGTCTCATGGACGTCCACCGACAGGGGGCCCACGACTACGCCGGCGGCATTCAGGCCGAGTCGCAGATCGGGCAGCGCCTCGGCCAGCACGGCATGTTGTTCCGGATCGACGGTGACCCGTAGATCGAGACGCCCATGCGTCCAACTGAGGAAAGCAGTGACGGGACCGAGATGCGGCAAGTCGAGCCGGACGCTCGTACGCCAGGCGGCGGTAGCGGCAGCGAAATCCTCATGGCTGGCATCGCGGCGAATCTCCCATTCCATGTTCTGGTCCACCCACACGGGTCCGCGCCAGACCAGGGCATTCGCCTCCAACACGTGAAGCTGCTGGGCCACCATCTCGCGTAGCGCCGACGGCAGTCCCTCCGCGCCGCTGGCGCGGGCTTGGCTCCTCCCGGTGGCCTCGGTTGTGGCGTCCGCAAGCTGCCGGGTGGATACCGTCGGCGTTTCCGGAGCGTCCGGTGTGCCCGCAATTGGTGGACGGCCGCCCTCGGCCGCCGACCGCGTCCAGCGCGCCTGGGGTTCGCGTCGAAGCCATGCCTGCGGACGTTCTCCCGCGAGCCATTGCGCCAGATGCGCTTCGTAAAACAAGCCGCTGCCGGCGATGCTGTCGCGCAGGGCGGTCGCCAGCTGCGGGAGTTCCGCCGCGTGGCCCACCAGGGGGCGTTGG
>CAZXNF010000570.1:0-2470 GCA_964641785.1 uncultured Streptomycetaceae bacterium
CGTTGGCGGCGAGCGTGTAGCTCACGAACGACTGCACCGTGTCGATGCCCTGATCGACGCCCTCGATGACGAGATCGCCGGCGTCATCCACCACGAACAGGTCGTCCCCGGCGCCACCGTCCATGCTGTCGGCACCGGCGCCGCCATCGAGTTGATCGTTGCCGCCGAGCCCCTCGAGAACGTTCGCGGCATCGTTGCCGCGGATGACGTTATTCAAGGTGTTGCCCGTGCCGCGCAAGGGCGCGGCGCCCGTGAGCGTTAGGTTCTCGACGTTCGCCGGGAGGGTGTGGTCGATCGAACTGAATACGTGATCAATCCCTTCCTGCGTACCGAAGCTGCTCGCACGCTCGATCACCTGATCGGTGGCGTCATCCACCACGTACGTATCGCTGCCGATCCCGCCTTCCATGATGTCGGCACCGGCGCCACCGTCGAGCACGTCGTCGCCACCGCGCGTATTGCCGTCGAGCCCGCCCGCATCGCCGCGCAGATGATCGTTGCCTTCACCGCCCAACAACAGGTCGGCTTCGTTGCCGCCTGACAAGTCATCATCGCCGGCACCGCCGGACAACACGTCCGCGCCGTCCAGTCCGTAGAGGATGTCGTTGCCGTCGCCGCCGTCGAGTACATCGTCACCGCCGCGTGTCGTATACACCGTGCTGCCGAGCGCGCCCAGCCGCGTGTGCAAGGTGTCGCCCTGCAGCACGTCGTCGCCCGCACCGCCCTCGAGCGCGTCGTTACCGTCGCCGCCGTCGAGGCGGTCATCGCCCTCGCCGCCCGCCAACGCGTCGTTGCCCGCATCGCCTTGCAGCCAGTCGTTGCCGGAACCGCCCAGGAGGTGATCCATACCAGCGCCGCCGAACAGGTAATCGGCCTGCGCGCCCGCATCGAGCGCATCGTCGCCCTCGCCGCCCCACAGGTAGTCCACACCAGCACCGCCGTCGAGCCCATCGTTGCCCGCGCCGCCGTACAGCTCGTCGCCGCTGCCCCCACCGACTAGCAGATCATCACCGCCCTTGCCGTACAGGAGATCGGTGCCGGCGCTGCCGGTGAGCGTATCCCCTTCGTCCGTTCCCTCGGAAATGCGCGCCACGTAATCCAGCATCTGCGCATGCGTCCACACTGTGCCATCGGCGAAATCGTAAAACTGGATGCGCTCGAGCAGCCCGTCCTCGACGATCAAGCGGTCGAGATCGGAGGTGTAGTCGAGCGCGAGCAAAACATCGGCGTCGCCGTAGGGCTCGCCGTAGGTCACCATGAATTCACGATGGCGCGACCCGCCCCAGGGCGTGCCGCCGTCGCTGTGGAAACCTAGGACCAGATCCAGCGGGTTGTAAGGCCCGCCGGTCTGCTGGTTTTCGACCGCGCGGAACTGCAAAGCGGCCCCGGACGTAATGGTCAGCGCATCCGGTGTGATCCCTTCGCCAAAGCGCACGCGGTTGTTGTCGCCAAAGCGCTGCCCGTTGACCTCGCCCGTCTCGCGGATGCGGTCGAGCGTGCCGCTGCCGGCGTGGATCAGGTAGGTGTCGTTGCCCTCCGCGCCCATCAGCCAGTCAGCACCCCCCGCGCCGTCCAGCACGTCGTCGCCGGGGCCACCGTAGAGCACATCGCGTCCGGGGCTGCCGATCAGAATGTCGTTGCCCCGCCCGCCGTCGAGTACGTCGGTCGCGCGGTCCGCCACGGTCAACAGATATTCGGAGAACGGACGCGAGTCCCCCGCGAAGCCGAGCGTTTCACCCCCCCCGCCGATCAAGGTGTCATCGCCGTCGCCGCCGATGAGGTCGTCTGCGCCACCGGCCCCATCGATGGTGTCATTACCATCGCCGCCGAAGATGATGTCGCGACCGGAAGTACCCGGCGCAATCAGCAGCCGCGAAGCCAGCTCCGTCCGGTTCCATACCGTACCGTCCATGAAGCGCACGGCATCCAGCCGCCGCGCCTCGTCGGTAAACCAGCGGTCCAGCACGAAGCGATCGGTGGTGCCGGAGACGGACACGACCAAATGGTCGCCGATGCGCTGCACCACGAGGCGGTCGGGTGTCATGCCCCCGTCAAGGATCAACTGGTCGACAATCGTGCCGGCGGGATCGTTGATGCCCGTTCCGGTCTCGCCGCTGCCGTTGGCGAAGAAGAAGTTGTTGTAGACCGGGCCTTCGTACGTTTGATTGAGCACCATGAGACGTACGGTGTCCGTATCCAGGTCCCATACCGCTCCAGCCGCAAACTCGAAGCGTGGCACGGAAGGATGTTCCGCAACCGTCCAGCCGAGGATCCGCAACGTGTCGCCCGCAGTGCCCAGTCGGACCAGCAAAGCGTTGCCCTCGACCGCGAATCCGACGTGTTCAGGAAGCAAGTCGGATGCGAATAAAACGCGATTGAACCCTTCAGTATCATCGAAAATATCCTGCCCGCTGCCGGAAGCCAGCACGTAAAGGTCATCGCCCTCCCCGCCGTACAGATAGTCCGCTCC
>CAZXNF010000571.1:0-2455 GCA_964641785.1 uncultured Streptomycetaceae bacterium
GTCATCGCCGGCGTGTTGCCTTTATACGGCACGTGCGTCATGCGCACGTTGGCCGCCAGCAGAAACTGCTCGATCGCCAGTTGCGTGGACGAACCGGTGCCCGCGGAGCCGAAGTTCAGCTGTCCCGGTTTCGCCTTGGCGAGCGCCACCAGTTCCCGGATGGATTTCACCGGCAATGACGGATGCACGTCGACCCCATACGATAATGTGGCGAACATGCCGACCGGCGTGAAGTCCTTCACCGGATCGTAGGTGATCTTGGCCATCAGATTGGGGTTGATCGCGAATGCCGCGGCGCTGCCGACCAGCAACGTATAGCCGTCGGGCGGCGCCTTGGCCGTCAGCTCCGCGGAAATCATGCCGCCCGCACCCGTGCGGTTGTCCACCGCCATTGTCTGCCCGAGCGATTCGGTGAGCTGCTGCGCGAGCGCGCGCGCCAGCACGTCGGTGCCGCCGCCGGGGGCGAAACCAACGATCAGGCGGATCGGCTTGGCGGGGTATTGCTGCGCGACTGCCGGCAGCGCGGACACGCCGACGGCCAGCGCAGCGCACCATCTGAGCGCATACATGAACGATCTCCTCTGTCTTCGGAACGGCGGCCAGTGTAGCCGCCCGAAAGAAAGGGAATCAAGGTAAAATCCGCGACAAAAAACAAGGCAGTAACGCGCCGTCGCGCCGACAGTTCCCGTGGAGTTGGAGTTGATCGCGGGCGCGGCCATCGCTGCCGCAGTTCCGTTCGTGCCCGTGAGTCAGCATCGTTCCTGATCGTCAGCCGCAGCGAGGAGTCCCTTGGATCAACCGCCCTCCCTTTCGCCAACCGCGCGCACGGATTTCACGCGCCTGTTCGAACCCCGCGGTATCGCCGTCATCGGCGCCTCGCAGGACCTGACGCGTATCGGCGGCCAGCCGCTGCGGTTGCTCACCGAATATGGCTATCAGGGCAAGGTGTATCCGGTCAATCCGAAGTACCCGGAGATCAAGGGCCTGCCGTGCTACCCCAACGCCGGCGCAGTCCCCCAACCCTGCGACCTCGCCATCGTGGCGCTGTCGGCGCAACACGTGGTGTCCGCGATCGAGGACATCGGCAAGGCGGGCATCCCCTTCGCCGTGGTGTTTTCAGCCGGTTTCAGCGAAGTCGGCGAGGCAGGCCGCAAGCTGCAGGCCGCACTGGTAGCCGCCGCGCGCAAGCACAAGGTGCGCGTGATCGGCCCGAATTGCCTCGGCGCCATGAACCTGAACGCCGGTGTGCGCGCCGGTTTCGGCGGCACGATGGCGCTCAACACTCTGAAGCCCGGCCCGGTCGCGCTCGTTACCCAGAGTGGCGGCTTCGGTTTCGGCATCGCCGCCATCTCCTCCTATTACAACGTGGGCATGAGCCACGTCGTCTCCACCGGCAACGAGGCCGATGTCGGCGCGCTGGAACTCATGGAGGCCTACCTCGAACGCGATGACGTGCGCATCCTGGTGGCTTTCCTCGAAGGCATCCAGGACGGCCGCCGCATGCTCGCGCTGGGCCAGCGGGCGCTGGAACTCGGCAAGCCCATTCTCACCTGGAAAGTCGGCAACTCGACCGTCGGCAAGCAGGCGATGACTTCGCACACGGCGCGCATGACCTCCGGCTACGAGCTCTACAAGGCCGCGTTCCGCGAAGGCGGTTTCATCGAGGTGCACGACAACGATGACTTGGTGGACCTCGCCAAGGCCTTCCTGCCCGGCCGCCTGCCGAAAAGCCGCAAGGCCGTCTTCGTCACGCTGTCGGGCGGTTCCGGCGTGCTGATGGCCGACCACGCGGAACTCAATGGCGTGGAACTGCCGGCACTGGCGGACGACACGGTCAAGAAGCTGAAGGAAATCATGGTGGACTTCGCTTCCGCCGCGAATCCGATCGATGCCACCGCCAACGGCTACAACGACAACTTCGCCTCCTACAGCGAGGTGATCCGCACGGCGCTGGCGGACCCGAACATCGACGCCCTTATCACGCGCTCGCCGCGGGGCAAGGCGATGCCGAGCTGGTCGAAGCGCCTGGTCGACATCGTCAAGGCGAGCGACAAACCGGTGCTGCTCAATTGGCCCACCTCCCCCGACGACAACGGGGAGTCGATGCAGTTTCTGGAAGAGAACGGCGTGCCCTGCATCTTTGCGCCGGGACGCACCGTCCACGCGCTGGGCGCGCTCGCGGAGTTCGCGGAAAAGAAGCGCCGCTTCGAGCAGGCGCCGCCGCCCGCGGCACGCGCCGTCGCGCGGCAGAACCTGGAACTGCCGGCGAACGGCACGCTGGGCGAATACGCCGCCAAGCGCGTGCTCTCGCGCTACGGCATCCCGGTGGTCGGCGAACAGTTGCTTGCCCCCGAGGCCGTGGAGAAACTGACCACCGCCCCCTTCCCCTTCCCGCTGGTCGTCAAGATCGAATCCGCCGACCTGCCGCACAAAACCGAGGCCGGCGCGGTGAAGC
>CAZXNF010000572.1:0-2439 GCA_964641785.1 uncultured Streptomycetaceae bacterium
ACGAGGGCGGCCGCGTGCCGCCGCCGCGCGACACGTCCACGGCGATCACGACATCCGCGCCCATCTCGCGCGCTACCGGCGCCGGCACGCGGCCGTTGACGCCGCCGTCGATGTACTCGACGCCACCGATCAGCACCGGCCAGAACACCCCGGGCACCGCGGCCGACGCGCGCACTGCCAGACCCGTGTTGCCGTGGTTGAACACCACGCGCCGGCGCGACCCGTTTTCCGCCGCGATCACCACGAACGGCTTGTTCAGCGCCTCGATCGACCGATACCGCAGCTTGTCGTTGACGAAATCCTGCAGGCGGGCGCCTTCCACGCGGCCGGGCCCGAACAGCGTGAGGTCGATCAGGTCGTAATCGTCGAGACCGGCGGCGATGGCTTCCATCGCCTGCGCGTTGTAGCCGCCTGCGTACAGCGCGGCCGCCACCGCGCCGGAGCTGACGCCGACCACCACGTCAGGGACGATGCCCTCCGCTTCCAACACCTTCAGGACCCCGATGTGGGCGAAACCGCGGGTGCCGCCCGCGCCCAGCACCAGTCCGACCACCGGCCGCTCGGCGCGCACCGTTACCAGCGCTTTCGCGCGGGGCTGGGCCAGACGGGACTGTTCCTGCGGTGAAAACGCACACCCGGCGAGGAGCAGGGCAAGGAGCGCGCAACAGAGACCCGATAATCGTTTCATGGCTGCGAGGATAGCAAACAAGACGCTAAAAACAGACCAATTCCGGACCAATGACGTTCCCGTGCCGGACCGGATGCCAAGCGCGCCGCCCTTGCTGCATAATTCCGCCCCACGCGTGGCGCCGACATCCGGCGGCACCGAAAAAACAGAAACCCGGAGGAAATCCCGATGAAGAAAATCGCGCTTGGTATCGGCGCCGCAGTGCTCTCAGTCGCAGCAAGCGCCACGCACGCACAGTCCGACGCAGCCAAGGCCTACCCCGACAAGGCGATCCGGATGATCATGCCCAACGCGCCCGGCAGCTCCAACGACACGATGGCGCGCATCCTCTCCCTGAAATTGGGCGAGATACTCGGCCAGCAGATCATCATCGACAACCGCGCCGGCGCCGGTGGCGTGCTGGGCATGGAGATCGGCAAGAACGCGAACCCCGACGGCTACACGGTCGTCGCCGCCTCGACCGCCGCGATGTCGATCGCCCCGCACATCCAGAAAAACCTGCCGTACGACCCGTTGAACGATTACCTCTTCGTCTCCATGTTCGGCGTGACGCCCAACCTGCTGGTGGTGCATCCGTCCCTGCCGATCAAGACCACCAAGGAGCTGATCGACTACGCCAAGGCCAATCCCGCCAAGTTCAACATGGCCTCGGCCGGGCCCGGCTCACAAAGCCACTTGGCCGGCGTGTACCTCCAGGTCAAGGCCGGCTTCGAGTCGCTGCATGTACCCTACAAGGGCGGCGGCGCCTCCGTCGCCTCGGTGGTCGCCAACGAATCGCAGTGGACGATCACGCCGGCCCCTGCGGTCATGTCGCTCGTCAACAGCGGCCGGCTGCGCGCCATCGGCCAGAGCCTGCCCAAACGCACCGCGTTACTGCCGGACATGCCGGCGATCGCGGAAACGGTGCCCGGCTACGATTACAGTGGCTGGGGCGGACTGCTGCTGCCGAAGGCCACGCCGCGCGCGATTCAGGAGAAGCTCCGCGCCGCGCTGGTCAAGGCGGTCGAAAGCAAGGAAGTGAAGGACGCCTTCGCCCGCCAGGGCGCGGAAGCGGTCAGCAACACATCGCAGGAATTCCGCGCGCTGGTGGCGGACGAGATCAAGAACATCGGCCCGGTCGTCAAGGCGGCCGGTCTCAAAATCGAGTAACCCCCACGGAGCCCGCACGCCATGACCCAGCCCGCCGAACGCCTCGGCAAGATTCCCGCCGAGCAGTACACCGAAGCGCAGAAGAAAGTCGCCACCGCCATCACCGCCGGTCCGCGCGGCGAAGTGCGCGGCCCGTTCGGCGTGCTGATGCGCAGCCCCGGCCTCGCCAATCCGATCCAGCAGGTCGGCGAGTACCTGCGCTACCAGTGCCCGCTCGACCGCCGTGTGGCCGAACTGGCGACGCTGATCGCCGCCCGGCACTGGACGCAGCAGTACGAATGGCAGGCGCACTACACGCATGCGATGACAGCGGGGCTCAAGCCCGCGGTGGCCGACGCGATCGCCGAAGGCCGCCGGCCGAGCGGCATGGCCGAAGATGAAGAAATCGTGTACGACCTGCTGAACGAGGGCCTGCACAACAAGAGCGTGTGCGATGCAACGTATGCACGTGCAATCGCCAAGTTCGGCGAGCCGGGCACGATCGATCTGCTCGCGATCGCAGGCTACTACGCCATGCTGGCGCTCATCCTCAACGTCGCGCGCACGGCCCTGCCGGCAGGGAAAGCACCGGCGCTGAAGTCGTTTCCGAATTAGCGAAATGC
>CAZXNF010000573.1:0-2428 GCA_964641785.1 uncultured Streptomycetaceae bacterium
GGCATGAGCCAGTATTCGCGCAACGAGCGCAACGCCAACGCGGGCATCGTCGTCGGCGTGACACCCGCCGACTATGGCGGCGGCGCCCCGGTGAACGATCCCGGCGGCCCGCTTGCCGGCATCGCTTTCCAGCGACAATGGGAAGAACGCGCTTTCGAAGCCGGCGGCAGCGACTACCGCGCGCCCGCGCAACGCGTGGGCGATTTCCTCGCAGGCCGGCCCTCGACGGCGCTCGGCGAGGTGCAACCGTCGTACACGCCCGGCGTGCGCATGACCGACCTGTCGACCTGCGTGCCGGACTACGCCGTCGTCGCTATCCGCGAAGCGATTCCCGCCTTCGACCGGCAGATCCGCGGCTTCGCGATGGAAGATGCGCTCCTCACCGGCGTGGAAACACGCACTTCCTCGCCCATCAGCATCAAGCGCGATGCGAGCTTCCAGAGCCTCAATACGCACGGCCTCTATCCGGCGGGCGAAGGCGCGGGCTACGCCGGCGGTATCCTCTCGGCGGCGGTGGACGGCATCGAAGTCGCGGAAGCCGTGGCGCGCAGCATGACTAGCCAATCGAATTAGCCGCAAAGGCGCAGAGAACGCGGAGAAAGGCATTGGGAATGGGCCGCCCAGCGCTGTCCTTGATGCTTCCGTGCCTTGGCAGTTAATTTCATTGCTTTTCCTCTGCGCTCTCTGCGTCTCTGCGGCTATATTCCGCCTTTGCCTTTTCGCAAGCCCATGGAAAAAATCCGTCTCTCCAAGCTGATGTCCGAACAGGGCCTATGCTCCCGCCGCGAAGCGGACAGCTACATCGAGCGCGGCTGGGTGCTGGTGGACGGCGTGCCGATCACCGAACTCGGCACGAAGATTTTCCCGAATCAGCGCATCACGCTGGCCAAGGCCGCCGCCGTCGCGCAGGAGTCCCGCGTGACGATCCTGCTGCACAAGCCCATCGGCTACGTATCCAGCCAGGCGGAAGACGGCTACCCGCCCGCCGTCACGCTCATCACCGCGGCCACGCGCTTCGCCGGCGACCGCGCGCCGCTGCGCTTCAGCCCGGCGCATTACAAAGGGCTCGCGCCCGCGGGCCGCCTCGACATCGACTCCACCGGCCTGCTGGTGATGACGCAGGACGGCCGCATCGCCAAGCAACTGATCGGCGAAGATTCCGGCGTCGACAAGGAATATCTCGTCCGCGTGGAAGGACGCCTTTCCGCTAAGGATCTCGCGCGACTCAACTTCGGCTTGAGTCTAGACGGCGCCCCGCTCAAGCGCGCGGAAGTCGCCTGGCAGAACCGCGACCAGCTCCGCTTCGCGCTGCGCGAAGGCAAGAAGCGCCAGATCCGCCGCATGTGCGAACTGGTCGGCCTCACCGTCACCGGACTCAAGCGCGTGCGCATCGGCAAGGTGCTGCTGAACGATCTGCCGCAGGGCCAGTGGCGCTACCTGCGCGGCGACGAGCGGTTCTAACGGATTCCCCATGCCTGTCATCAATATCCGCGGTTCCAACCTCCATTACCTCGAGGCCGGCGCCGGCAAGCCCATCCTCTGCTTCCACTCGACGCCGGCCAGCGCCGCGTTCTATCGTCCCCAACTCGAGCACTATGCAGACCGCTACCGCGTGATCGCCGTCGACCTGCGCGGCCACGGCGAGTCCGACAAGCCCAAAGGCGCCTACCGCATTGCGGAGTTCTTCGAGGACTACCGGGCGATCGTCAAGGCGTTCGCGCTCGAGGACTTCGTGCTCGTCGGCTGTTCGGTCGGCGGCATCGTCGCGCAGCTCTACGCGCTCGAATACGGCGCGAACCTGCACGGCCTCGTGCTGATCGGCTCGCCCTGCTCGCGCCGCGGCCGCGACGTCGCCGGCTTTCACCGCGCCGTGAAGGAAAAAGGCTGGGAGGCCGTGGTGCGCGGGCTCGTCGACAAGCAGCTCCATCCGTCAACCAGCGCCGCGGTCAAGGCCTGGGCCGTCGGCGAGTACCTGAAAACACCGCTCTACGTCCGCGAAGCCGAAGAGGAAGCCCTGCTGGCCGATGTCCACCACACCGAACGCGTGCATGAAATCGCCGTGCCTACGCTGCTGGTGAGCGGCGAAGCCGAGGAACCCGAGATCGCCGAGCAGATGGCGCTCATGGCGCAACGCATTCCCGGTGCGGAACACCACGTCGTGGCCGGCGCCGCGCACATGCCCAACTTCGAGCAGCCCGCGGCGTTCAATGCGATCTTCGACCGCTTTCTCGCGAAGATCCGCTACTAAGAGAAGATCGATGAACACCCGCTTCCCGCACCGATCCCTCGCCGCCGGCATCGCCATACTCACCGGTCTCGCGCTCGCCCTGCCCACCGGTGCCGCCGACTTCTACAAATGGGTGGCCGGCAACGGAATCACGCACTACTCGAGCGAAGCCCCGCCCGCCATCAAGACACAGCGCGTGCG
>CAZXNF010000574.1:0-2425 GCA_964641785.1 uncultured Streptomycetaceae bacterium
AAGTCAATAAAATTTGTCCTAGCGCGCTGATTGGATATAGGGGGACTAAGCGCGGTTTACAGGTCATATTTAGGCTTCTGAGTAACAGAGCGTGGGGTCGGAGTCATTTTCCGTCCCGGCGGCCAGGCCGGCTATCTCGACCCGAGGCCAGTGGGCGCGAAATACGTGGTGCTTTGCGCGCGCACGGCGCGCCACGGCAGCACGTAGGGTTTTTCGTTGGGCTTGTAGAGGACGCTCACGGTGCCCTCGATGGTGTCTCCCGTGACGAGGCCGTTGAAGCGATGGACCACCGGGCTCTTGTCGCCCACGGTCAGGGAGAGGTTGAAGGAAATCTCCGGGCCGGACAGTTTCATTTCTTCGAGGATGCCACGGCGGTTGCCCGCGCGGACCACGCCCTCGGCATTCTGAAAATACTGTTCGATGACAGCCGAGTAGGTATGGCTCACCCTGTCGAACGGCAACTGCCACGTCCAGTAGCCCGCAACCCTAGCCGGTACCACCCACACGTAGATGTAGGGCCAGGCCTCGTCCGTCAAGTCGGCCTTCCAGACGCCGAGGTCCCAGATCCGGGTAACGACCCGCGTGCCCGGTGCGGCCTCAGCCAGAATCTTGGGCCGCAGCATGCGCATCAGCTCGGGGAACAGCCACATGGTGATCACGCTGGCGTTCCTGAGGTCAGCGTCGAACGCGTTCTGGTGCAGGAACTTCACGCGCGCGGCCAGTTTCTCCGTCTGCGCGGTGGCGGCCGATTCGTCCACCAGCTTCCGGTCAATCTCGACTCCGACGCCCGTCACCTTGGGGTTCATGCGCGCGGCCTCGAGCACGATGCGCCCGTCGCCCGAGCCCAGATCGATGACAAAGTCGCCGTCGCGCAAGCCCGTGGCCTGGAGCATGCGCCGCACGTCGTTGATATCGCTGCCGACGAACAGGGAGAAGCGCTCCTGCGCAGTAGCGGTTGCGCTGCAGGCCAGCATGATTATGGACAAAAGCATCTTCTTCATTTGCGACTCGGGCTCCTCAAGAAATGGCTGGAAAGGTGAATCGTACCGCAGGACGGATGGGCCGGCCATGCGTGGCGCCGGCGGCAGTTTGCCTCCCTGCGGTCGGGATGACACCCGCGACTCTGCTTACGAGCTGCACGAGAGCGCCGAACACCCCGCCTTGTGCCGTGCCCATTCCGGCCGCCGTTCCGCCAGATCATCGTTTTCCGGCTGCTCGTCGTAGGGGTGTTTCAGCACTTCCATCAGCCGGTTCATGAACGCGGCATCGCCTTCGGCCAGCGCGTCGATCGCGAGTTGGGCGAGGTAGTTGCGGAGCACATACTTGGGATTGGCGCGGTTCATGGTGGCGATACGCTCTGCCGACGGCGCAGCTTCCTGGCCGGCGCGCGCGAGGTAGCGGCGCAGCCAGCCGGTGAGTTTTTCGCGGTGTGCGGGTGTGTCGGCTTCTTCGGTGTAGAACGCGCGGCGCAACGGCGCGAGCAAGGCGTCGTCGGTGGCGTCGGCCTTCCCATGCGGCAGCGCGGCCAGGCCGCGGAAGAAGAGCGTCATGTCCGTTTCCACAGCCTGCAACAACTCAAACAGATCGCCGACGAGCTTGTCGTCGCCGTCGCGGTCCACGCTGGTGAAACCGAGCTTGGCGGCGAGCATGCGTGCGGAGCCGGCCTCGAAAGTGTCGGCAAAGGTGCCGAGCCCGCACTCCAGGGCGGCGGTGTCGTTGATCAACGGCATTACGGCATTGGCGAGCCGCACCAGGTTCCACTGCGCGATGGCGGGCTGGTTGCCGTAGCAGTAGCGCCGGCCCTGCGCATCGGTGGTGTTGGGCGTCCATTGCAGGTCGTAGCCTTCGAGCCAGCCATAGGGGCCGTAGTCGATGGTCAGGCCGAGGATGGACATGTTGTCGGTGTTCATCACGCCGTGGACGAAGCCGACGCGCATCCATTCGACGACCATGACGGCGGTGCGGCGGCAGATTTCCTCGAACCATTGTGCGTAGACCGCGGGCGAAGGCGTGCCGAGCCCCGGGTAATGGGTGGTGATCACGTAGTCGGCCAGCCGCTTGAGCAGGGCGGGTTCTTCGTGCGCGGCGAGGATCTCGAAGTTGCCGAAGCGGATGAAGGTCGGCGCGACGCGGCAGACCACCGCGCCGGGTTCGGCCTCCGGATGGCCGTCATAGAACATGTCGCGGACGACGGCCTCGCCGGTGGCGGCGAGCGAGAGCGCGCGGGTGGTCGGCACGCCGAGGGCGTGCATGGCTTCGCTGCACATGAATTCGCGCACCGAGGACCGCAGCACGGCGCGGCCGTCAGCGGTGCGGGAGTAGGGGGTGCGGCCGGCGCCCTTGAGTTGCAGTTCGTAGCGCTGGCCACCGGGCGCGAGGACTTCCACGAGCGTGATGGCGCGACCGTCGCCTAGCTGTCCTGCCC
>CAZXNF010000575.1:0-2411 GCA_964641785.1 uncultured Streptomycetaceae bacterium
AACAGATGCTGCGCCTCGACATCAAGCGCGTCATCGCCAACCCCGAGGACATCGACACTTACGTCGTCGAGTTCTACAACCTCGCCCGCTTCGTCAAAGGCGCCTCCGAGAAGGACAAGGGCGCCTACAGCTCGATCACCAACTTCGAGCAGCTCGTACAGCTCGGCAAGAGCGGCAAGCTCGAGGCCACCGACCACCACATCGTCAGCATCTGCGACTGGCTGTTCAACTACGCCTTCGAGCAACGCGCGAGCGACATCCACATCGAGCCGCGCCGCGACGTCGGCAACGTGCGCTTCCGCATCGACGGCGTGCTGCATCAGGTCTACCAGATCCCCACCGTCGTCATGGCAGCGATGACCAGCCGCATCAAGCTGCTCGGCCGCATGGACGTGGTCGAAAAGCGCCGTCCGCAGGATGGCCGCATCAAGACCATCACGCCGGAAGGCGGCGAGGTCGAACTGCGGCTGTCCACCATGCCGACCGCCTTCGGCGAAAAACTGGTGATGCGAATCTTCGACCCGGAGGTGCTGGTCCGCGACTTCTCCGAACTCGGCTTCACCGAAGAGGACAGCAAGAAGTGGAACGACATGATCGCCAAGCCCAACGGCATCATCCTCGTCACCGGCCCCACCGGCTCCGGCAAGACCACCACTATCTATTCCACGCTCAAGCTACTGGCGACGGCCGAAGTCAACGTCTGCTCGGTGGAAGACCCGATCGAGATGGTCGAGCCCGCGATCAACCAGATGCAGGTGCAGACGAATATCGGCGTCACCTTCGCCACCGGCATCCGCACGCTGATGCGCCAGGACCCGGACATCATCATGGTCGGCGAGATCCGCGACCTCGACACCGCCGAGATGGCGATCCAGGCCGCGCTGACCGGCCACCTCGTGCTGTCCACGCTGCACACCAATGACGCGCCATCCACCATGACGCGGTTGCTCGACCTCGGGGTGCCCTACTACCTGATCAATTCCACCATCCTCGGCATCATGGCGCAGCGCCTGATCCGCACGCTGTGCCCGCACTGCAAGGAACAGCAGCCGCTCGATGAATCGTCGTGGGAAATGCTGTGCGCGCCGTGGAAGGCCGCCAAGCCCGAGTTCGTCTACGGCGCCAAAGGCTGCCTCGAATGTCGCAACACCGGCTACATGGGCCGCATGGGCATCTACGAGACCATGATCATGACGCCGAACCTGCAGAAGCTGATCACGCCCGAAACCGATCTCGAAGTCCTGCGCGAGGCCGCCTTCCGCGAAGGCATGAAACCGCTGCGCATCTCCGGCGCGCTGAAGGTGGCGGCGGGGCTCACCACCATCGATGAAGTGGTGAAAGTCGCGCCGCCGATTGGCGGCGATCGGCGCAAAGGGCGATAGCCCCTGATGTGCTGAAAAGCGAGAGGCGATAGACGAAAGAGGAGAGAAGAAAAAACGTCGGTCGTGCGCTTAGCCCTCGTCTATCGTCTATCGTCTTTCCTCTCTCGCCTTTCCAGGAACGAGCGCCAGCGAGAGATACCGCGTGCCCGGCAACCGGTTCTCGTAATACGCCGCGCATTCCGTAAACCCCAGCGCAGCATAAAGCCGCCCCGCCTCTGCCATCTGCGGAAGCGCATCCAGCACCATCTCCTGATAGTCCGACGCCCGCGCAAACGCGATCGCGCGCACAGTTGCCGGCCTAGGCCCCGCCCACGTCCTGCGGGCCGCAACATACAGCCGCTTCATCTCGCAGCGCCCGGTGTCGAGCGGCCGGACGCCGACGCAGCCGAGCGTCTCGCTGCCAGCGCATGCCAGCAGCAGGGTTCCGCGCGGCGGCGCGTAGGCGCCCCGGGGTGTGGCAAGTTCCTCCTCGAAACCCTGGAAGCCGAGATCAACACCGAGGACGCTCTGGTACTCGCGGAACAGACGGCGGACGTCATCGCTGCCACCGGGAAATGCGGATTCGTACTGGATCAATGCCGTTGTAGTTTTGAGTAACGTAGAGCTAACCGGGGCGCGCAGCCTTTGCGCGCGTCCGCGTTGAGCGCCGGGTTATGCGTGATGTTTTCTCGGCCAGAATAAGTAGCCCGGCAAGGGCTTCATTCACGGCTTTAGAAGTTGGAAACGCCTTGGCGATTGCCGGCTCTAACAAGGCGACGGAAGTTCCCGCAGCCACTTCTGCATAGAACTTTCCCCTTTCCAACTTTGTGAAGTCAGACCGTTTGTATTCGGACCGCATCTCGTCTTTATCCTTCTTCATATAATTTCCTTTCGCCGCGCGTCATGCGGCGGGCAGTAATAATTCGAATTGCACTCGGTCGGTACGTATGCGAAACGGCAAGCAGACGTCCCAAGCGTGATATTCCAAAGGAAATATAGAAGTGGTCCCGCAAATCTGAACAGCGTTATAAGTGGAAACTCCGGGCTTAA
>CAZXNF010000576.1:0-2407 GCA_964641785.1 uncultured Streptomycetaceae bacterium
GTCCGCCATGGCGGACGCCATTCTTCAATGAAGATCACCGCCGTCATTCCCACCCGCAACCGGCCGGTCGACCTCGTAGCCGCGGTGGACTCCGTCATCGCGCAAACGCGGCAGCCGGACGAGCTGATGGTGGTCGACCAGAGCCCCGGCGCGGAATCGAAGGAAAAAATCCTCGCGCTGCACGCACGCACCGGCAACGGCCTCAACCTCAACTACGTGCACGACCCTTCGATCGCCGGCCTGATTCCGGCCAAAGCCTATGCGGCGACGCACGCCAGCGGGGAACTCGTGTGCTTCCTGGAAGACGACGTGGTGCTCGAGCCCGGCTATATCGCCGCCATCGAGCGCGGCTTTGCCGACCGCCCCGACATGCTGGGTTGCTCGGGTGTCGTCACCAACCTGCCTCTGCTCGCGCCCTTCTACAACACGCTGTTCCATCTGTTCCACCGTGGCGTGTTCCGCGACCGGCGCGTGGGTGTGCACGGCTACGATGCCGGCGACGACCTGATCCCAAGCCGCCAGTTGAGCGGCGGGCTGTCCGCATGGCGGCGGGAAGTCTTCGCCGCCGTCCCCTTCGATCTCGAGAACGATCTCTTCATGCTCGAAGACATCGATTATTCGACGCGCGCTGCCGCGCACTTCGGCGACCGTTTCACCATCAATCCGCGCGCGCGGCTCGCCCACTACCTGTCGCCGGTCAACCGCGACCGCCTGGGCGCGCGCCAGCAGCGCAAGCTGCGCGAGTATTTCGTGTTCTACAAGAAGCACCGTGCGGCGCCGGGCGCGACACCCGCCTTCGCCTGGCTGCTGGTGGGCCTCGCGCTGGAGGCGACCTACCAGAGCGTGCGCGCAGTCCGCCTGTCGCCGCTCGCAGGCTTCGTGCGCGGCATCGTCGACGGCGCGCGCTGGAAGCTGCGCGGGAGTGCTGTGTGAGCGTGGTTCTCACAAGAACCAGGCACGCAAAATCGCGCCCTCACCCTCGGTCCCTCTCCCCGCGGGAGAGGGAAGACCCCCCTTCTCCCTCGGCGACAAGGGCACACTTGAAGCGCAGCAGAAGGGTTGGGGATGAGGGCGCAAGTTTTAGACGCCCTCAGTTCTCACATCAAGGAACCGCGACATGACTGCCGTCGCGGTATGGGGCGCACGCGGATTCGTCGGCCGCCACGCCGTGCAGGCCCTGCACGCACAGGGCTTGCAGGTCCGTGCGCTGACGCGACCGGAGCGCGACACCACGGGCCTCTTTCCCGCCGGCGTCGAGGTGCGGCACGCGGAATACGCGTCAAAGGAAGCAGACCTCGCACACGCACTGGAAGGTGCGGACGTTGCCATCAACTGCACCGGTGACGCCGAAGCGCCGGTTGCCGAGCTGAATCAGTACGCGGACGCCGCGGGGAAGTTTGCGGCCATCGCATGCAGTCAAGGCGCGCGGCGGGTGATCCACCTGAGTTCCGTCTCCGTCTACGGCGCGCAGGGCGCCGCCCGCGTGGACACCGCCGCACCATTGCAGCCGCACACCCCGTACGCCGAAAGCCGCGCGCGCGCGGAGGCCCTGGTGCGCGCCGCCGCCGGCGACCGCGCCGTCCTGCTGCGCGTGCCGATGGTGATCGGCGCCGGCATGCGCAGCGATGCGATCGGGCGCGTGCTGGCGATGACGCCGGGCGGCTGGTTTCCGCATCCCGGCCCCGCCACGGCGGTGCTGCCCTGCATCGGCGTCACGCGCCTCGCCGCCGCCATCGCCCGCCTCGCCGTCGCACCGTCAGCTCCGGCGCTGCTGCAACTTGCCGACAACCCCACCTGGATCACGCTCGCCGGCCGCGCACTCGCGCGCCGCGGACAGACCCTCAAGCCCGTGCGTGTGCCGATGGCGCTCGCGTGGCTTGCGATGCGCGCCGCGTTCGGCGCGCGCGCGGCGGCCGGTCTTTACTGGCTGGCGAGCGAAACACAGTACGCCGACCAGTCTTCCGTCATCTTCGACGACGCAGTGGATGCGCCGGCCACGCTGGATGACTACGACCGCTATTGCGCCGCCCTCCCTGAACGGAGGGCGGTATGACGCGCGCGCGCTGCTGCTACGTCTCGACGAGCGAGCTGATGATCATGATCTCCACGTCTTGATTAAGAGCGTAGAGGAACTGCATCAGGCGTTCGACGGAGAATTGGTCGAGGCGGTAGTTTAGTTTGTCAGTGCGGAGACTTTGGGTTGTGGCACGCCGAGCAAGACGGCGATTTCGCGTTGTGTGAGCGTACGCGCCTTGAGCAGTTCATTGACGGCCAGCACCAGGCGCGTCTTGGTCTGCGGCTCCGCGGCATCGGGATAGCCCAGCTCGGCGAAGACGTTGCTCGTTCCGCGATTGATCCTGGTCCAGGGCATGAGCGTCCGCGTCACGCAGCAACCGTAATGCCCGCC
>CAZXNF010000577.1:0-2407 GCA_964641785.1 uncultured Streptomycetaceae bacterium
CCCTCCCCCGCGCTGCGCGCAAGGGAGGGGATCTGCGAAAAATTGCTTAAGTAAGCGCCCCCGATCCCGGATCCAATGAAGCATCTGTTGCCCTCCCTCTCAGTCCCGAGTCCTCAGTCCTCAGTCCTCGCTTCTGAGTCCTCGCTTCCCCATCGACGCCCAGCGGCGTGAATGCTAAAACCGCCCCATGTCCATCGCCTACACGCTGAGCCTCACGTACTTCAACATGATGTCCCTGCGGGCCGGGCGTGTGCTCGTCACGCTCTACGCGCTGCACCTGGGCGCGGACGCCTTCACCGTCGGCCTGCTGGCCGGGGTGTTCGCCTTCTTTCCCATGCTGCTGTCGTACCACGCGGGCAAGATCTCCGACCATCTGGGCCCGCGCTGGCCGATGACGCTCGCCGCGCTGGTCGGCACCGGCGGCATGCTGGTGCCCGTCTTCATGCCCACCATGCCCGCCGTGTTCGCCGCCGCCGCGCTGAGCGGGTTGTCGTCCGTCTTCTACAACCTCTCCGTGCAGAACTTGGTCGGCATGCAGTCCACCGCCGCCAGCCGCGCCCGCAACTACAGCAACTACGCGATGACCGTGTCCGTGGCCAACGCCGCCGGCCCGATGATGGTCGGCTTTGCCATCGACCGCAGCGGCTACAGCACCGCCTTCATCTGCACGTCACTGCTGCTGCTGGTGGCGTTCACCATGCTCGTTGTGCGCGGCCACACCCTGCCGCCCGGCCACCGCCCCGAGCCCGAGAAACCGGGCGCGCCGCCCGCCGGCCCCCTGCCGAGCGTGTGGCCCGTGGTCGCGGCGAGCGCGCTCGCGCAGGGCGGCCTCGACGTCTTCCTCGTCTACGTGCCCGTCTACGCCGCCGGGCAGGGCATCTCCGCCAGCGCCATCGGCATCATCATCGCCATGTCCGCGGCCGGCGGCTTCCTTGCGCGCATCATCCTGCCGCAGCTCATCGCCCGCTTCGGCGCGCTGCGCCTGTTCGGCGGCGCTCTGGTGCTGGGCGGCCTGTGCTTCGCCGCCGTGCCGCTGGCGAGCGGCGCACTCATGCTGGGCATCATCTCCTTCATCTTCGGCTGCGGCATGAACGTCAGCCAGCCGATCTCCCTCACGCTCATGTACAACCGCTCCCCGCAGGGCCGCTCCGGCGCCGCGCTGGGCCTGCGCTTCGCCGTGGACAACGCCAGCCGGCTCGTCACGCCCATGCTCTTCGGCATTGCCACGGCCGCCATGGGCATGGGCGTCGTGTTCTGGATCAACGCCGCGCTGCTGGGGCTGGGCGGGCTGGTGGCGAAGATGGAGGGGAAGGACTGAATGAAGGGCGGAGGGGCCGCCATTGCCCGCAAGTGTTCATCGAAGCATATCAAGACGTACATTTTGAGGAGCCTGCCGTGCGTGAAATCACTTTTACCGAACTGCGGAATCAGGCCAAACACTACTTCGATCTGGTCGAAGCCGGCGAAACGGTGCGCGTGCTGCGCCACGACAAGCCGATCGCCGAGATTCACCCCGTGGCAGCCGGCGTGCCCCCGTGGCGGCAGCGGAAAGCGCGCCCGCTGCGCCTGAGCGGCGTCAAGATCAGCCGGCTGATCCTGGTGGCGCGCGGACGCTGATGCGCGTTGTCATCCAGCACGCCGTGGCCGCGCTGGAAAAGTAATCCCTGCGCGGGATGGATGCGATTCATATCGGCGCTGGTATCGTCGTTGCAGCGGAAGTTTTTGTTTCCGCGGATGCGCGGCAGTGCGCCGCCGCCAAGGGGTTCGGACTTCGGGTTGCCGCTGGGTGAACGGTTCGGGGCAGGACTATCGTTCCTGTTTTGGGTATGAACGTTCCCATGGCGGGAACGTACCGACCGCAACGGGCGGTCTGAGGCCCCGGGGCTAAGTTCACCACCAGCCAGCTCACCCGGTTTCTGTCCCCAATGCTGTTCGGCCGTCGCCTCGGTGATTGGGCTGCCGCCGACGTTCTGGCTGAATGCGATGCTGTTGGCGGGGGCGTGGGGTGTTCAGTTGGGCCAACAGATAACGACCTTGATTCCGTGCCGCCTGCTCCGCATTTCGCTGTAACGCGGCGCTATCTTCAGAAGTCCCGTAAGTGCCAGCCCAATTTGCACGGGGCACGCGTTTAACCCCTCATTCTAGTAATCTCCGGCACGGTGCTCGGCCTATGCCAAGCGGGTATTTAAAGTGATCGCCGGAGCTGCGTAGAAAGTGGACCAAGCCACCCATAACAAGATCGTTTCTTTCATCTGGGGCATCGCCGACGACGTCCTCCGCGATCTCTTCAAGCGCGGCAAGTATCCCGACGTGATCCTGCCCATGTGCGTCATCCGACGCATGGATGCGGTGCTCGAGCCGACCAAGGCGCAGGTGCTCGCCACCAAGAAGATGCTCGACGACGCCC
>CAZXNF010000578.1:0-2407 GCA_964641785.1 uncultured Streptomycetaceae bacterium
AGATGGTCGTAGAGGAACAGCCCGGCGCGGATCATCCAGCGCGGCCGCAGTTCGGGTACGTGCGGCATGACGAAGCGGGCGGGCCACACCAGGTGCGCGGCGACATCCAGCAGCACTTCGCGCTCGGCCAGCGCCTCGGACACCAGACGGAATTCGTATTGTTCGAGGTAGCGCAGGCCGCCGTGGATCAGCTTGGACGACCAGGAGGAAGTGGCGCTGGCGAGGTCGTGCCGCTCCACGAGCAGGACGGACAGGCCGCGGCCCGCCGCGTCGCGCGCGATGCCGGCGCCGTTGATGCCACCGCCGATGACGAGGAGGTCGACTGCTTGCAAGGGATCATTCCAAGGGGGCTGTAACAGCTATTATCCCGCGCATGGGGCCCCTGCAAGGTTTGAAAATCCTCGAGTTTGAAGCGCTCGGTCCCGGGCCGTTCTGCGGGATGATGCTCGCCGACATGGGCGCGGACGTGCTGCTCGTCGACCGGCCCACCGATCCACGCGCAGGTTTCGGGCGCGACCGCTGGTTCGACGTCATGCTGCGCGGGCGGCGCTCGGTCACACTCGACCTGAAGTCGTCGCAGGCCGCGGAAGCCGCCTGCCGGCTGGCGGAGAAAGCCGATGCTGTCATCGAAGGGTTCCGCCCAGGCGTGATGGAGCGGCTGGGGCTCGGTCCCGACGTCTTGCTCGCCCGCAATCCCCGGCTCGTCTACGGCCGCGTCACGGGCTGGGGCCAGGAGGGCCCGCTCGCGCAACGCGCCGGCCATGACATCAACTACATCGCACTGACGGGCATCCTGAACGCGATCGGACGGGCGGGCGGGCCGCCCACGCCGCCGCTCAACCTGATCGGGGATTTCGGGGGCGGCGGCATGTTGCTTGCCTTCGGGATTGTCAGCGCACTGCTGGAAGCCCAACGCTCGGGGCGCGGCCAGGTGGTGGACGCCGCGATGATCGACGGCGCGGCGCTGCTGGCCACCATGTTCTCGGGGATGGCTGCGGCCGGCCGCTGGAACGAAGAGCGGGGCAACAACGGGCTCGACGGCGGTGCGCCGTGGTACGACACCTACGAAACGCGCGACGGGCGCTTCGTCGCCATCGGCGCCAACGAACCCAAGTTTTACGCCGAACTGCTGGAACGGCTCGGCATCGCACAGGAGGCACTGCCCGATCGGCAGGATCGCGCCGGCTGGCCCGTGCTGCGCGCGCGATTTGCCGAAGTGTTCAAAACCAAAACCCGCGACGAATGGTGCGCAGCATTTGAGGACTCGGACGCCTGCTTCGCGCCGGTACTGGGATTCGCCGAGGCCCGTCACCATCCGCACATTGCCGCGCGCGACGGCTATGTCAAAGCCGGCCGGGTGGAGCAGCCGGCACCGGCGCCACGCTTCTCGCGGACACCCGGCAGCATCCGTAGCGCCCCGCCAGAACGAGGCTCACGCGGCGAGCAAGCGCTAACAGACTGGGGATTTTCGGGGGCCGACCGGAGCGCGCTGACAGCACTCGGCCTCGGCTTCCACTAACAGAGCGTGTCTCAAAACTGCGCCCTCACCCTCGGGGATGAGAGCGCGCTATTGCAGCGTCCATTCACGAGACAGTCCGTAGCGATGAGGGCGCCGCGCGGTGAACGGCGAATCCGTCCGTTCGACCGCGCGAACGTAAACCGGCGCCAGACAAAGCTGGCGTCCGGCTTGACCGCTACTTCTTGCGCAGCTTCTGAATGGCGGCCAGCTGTGCGGCCATGGCCGCAAACTCGCCCTGGGCTGCCGCCAGATCAATGTCGCTCTTGGCGTTTTTCATCGCCTCTTCGGCCAGTTTTCGGGCTTCGAGCGCTTTGGCTTCGTCGAGGTCCTTGCCGCGGATCGCGGTGTCGGCCAGCACGGTCACCCGATCCGGCTGCACTTCAAGGATGCCGCCCGCCACGAACACGAACTCGTCCTCGCCGCCATCGGCGCGCTCGATGCGCACCGCGCCGGGCCGGATGCGCGTGATGAGCGGGGTGTGGCGCGGCAGGATGCCGAGTTCGCCCACTTCGCCGGGCAGCGCGACGAACTTGGCCTCGCCGGAGAAGATGCTCTCTTCGGCGGAGACGACATCGACGTGGATAGTGTTCGCCATCGCAGTCCCTTAGTTGACCTTCTTGGCCTTCTCGACGGCTTCTTCGATCGTGCCCACCATGTAGAACGCCTGCTCGGGCAGATGATCGTATTCGCCGTTGACGATGGCCTTGAAGCCCTTGATCGTGTCCTTCAGCGACACGTACTTGCCGGGGCTGCCGGTGAACACTTCGGCCACGTGGAACGGCTGGGAGAGGAAGCGCTGGATCTTGCGCGCGCGGGCCACGGCGAGTTTGTCCTCGGGGCTCAGTTCGTCCATGCCCAGAATCGCGATGATGTCGCGCAGTTCCTTGT
>CAZXNF010000579.1:0-2384 GCA_964641785.1 uncultured Streptomycetaceae bacterium
CCACCAGCGGGAAATCGTCGTCGTGGTCGCCTTCCAGCACTTCGTCCGCCGCGGCGACGATGGCGCGGCCCTTGCGCGCCTCCAACTCGCCCAGCCGCACGTTCACGGTCGCGGCCGCCTTCTTGACCAGCACCTGCGCGCAGATCACGGCGAGCGGCATGGTCTCGCCCGGGAAGTGGAAATGCTCCAGCGAGCGCTGGGTCTGCGCGCCCCACAACCGGTGGGCGGGCACGCGCACCGCGCCCATGGTGTCGCGCTCGAGGCGGCCGCGCGCCGCCGGCGCCCGCGCGGCGGGGCGGTGCGCGCCGGACCGCGAGGCCCGCAGGCCCGGTGCCTTGCGTCGCGCCTTCATAGCGGCAGCTTCAGGTTCTCGCGCTGGCCGCCGCCGTCGACCACGGTCAGCGCGGTCATGTTGACGATGCGGCGCACCGTCGAGCTCGACGACAGGATGTGCACGGGCTTGGCGCAGCCGAGCAGGATGGGCCCGATGGTGATGCCGTCGCCCGCCGCCACCTTGAGCAGGTTGAAGGCGATGTTCGCGGCGTCGAGCGTCGGCATGACCAGCAGGTTGGCCGGCCCCTTCAGGCGCGAATTGGGGAAGGCGCGCAGGCGCAGCGCTTCGTCGAGCGCCGCGTCGCCCTGCATCTCGCCCTCGACCTCGAGGTCGGGCGCGCGCGCCTGGACCAGTGCCAGCGCCGCGCGCATTTTCAGCGCGCTCGGCGTATCCGCGCTGCCGAAGTTCGAATGCGACAGCAGCGCAACCTTGGGCGTCACGCCGAAGCGGCGCACCTCCTCCGCGGCGAGGACGGTCATGTCGGCGATCTGCGCGGCGGTCGGATCCTCGTGCACGTAGGTGTCGCACAGGAACACGGTGCGATTGGGCAGCATCAGCAGGTTCATCGCGGCGTAATCGTTGGCGCCCGGCTCCTTGCCGAGCACGCGGTCGATGTTGCGCAGGTGGTTGCGGAACTTGCCGAGCAGCCCGCATAGCATGCCGTCCGCCTCGCCCTTGTGGATCATCATCGCGCCGATCAGCGACGGTAGCCGCAGCATCTCGGAGCGCGCGATTTCGGGCGTGACGCCTTTGCGCTCGGCCATCTTCAGGTAGGTCTGCCAGTAATCGCGGTAGCGGCGGTCGTTGGTGACGTCCACCAGCTCGAAATGCACGTCCTCGCGGATGCGCAGTCCCAGCTTGCCGATGCGGGTACGGATCACCTCCGGCCGGCCGATGACGATGGGCTTGGCGATACCTTCGTCCGCCACCTGCTGCACGGCGCGCAGCACGCGCTCGTCCTCGCCTTCGGCGTAGACGACGCGCTTGGGCGCGCGCTTCGCGTTCTGGAACAGCGGCTTCATGATGAGGCCGGAGTGGAAGACGAAGCCGGTCAGGCGCGTACGGTAGGCGTCGAAGTCCGTAATCGGGCGCGTCGCCACGCCGCTGTCCATGGCGGCCCTGGCCACGGCCGGCGCGACAATCGCGATCAGGCGCGGGTCGAAGGGGCGCGGAATCAGGTAGTCCGGGCCGAACTTGAGGTCTTCCACGCCGTATGCGGCGGCCACGATGTCGGACTGCTCGGCCTGCGCCAGTTCCGCGATGGCCCGCACCGCGGCAAGTTCCATTTCGGCATTGATGGTGGTGGCGCCGACATCGAGCGCGCCGCGGAATATGAAGGGAAAGCACAGGACGTTGTTGACCTGGTTCGGGTAATCCGAGCGCCCGGTGGCGATGACGGCATCGGGCTTGGCCTGGCGCGCGAGATCGGGGCGAATCTCCGGCTCGGGATTGGCCAGTGCGAGGATCAGCGGCCGGTCCGCCATCTTCGCCACCATCTCCGGCTTGAGCACTCCGCCGGCGGACAGGCCGAGGAACACGTCGGCGCCGGCGATCACTTCGGCGAGCGTGCGCGCCGGGGTGTCGATGGCGTACAACGCCTTGTCCGGGTCCATCTCTTCCTTGCGACCCTTCCACACCACGCCCTTGATATCGGTGAGCGTGATGTTCGCCTTGGGCAGACCGAGCTTCACGAGCAGGCCCACGCAGGCGAGCGCCGCCGCGCCCGCGCCCGACACCACCAGCTTGACCTTCGAGAGGTCCTTCTTGACGACCTTGAGGCCGTTCAGGAACGCCGCGCCAACGGTGATGGCGGTGCCGTGCTGATCATCGTGGAATACCGGGATCTTCATGCGCTCGCGCAGCTTGCGCTCGACGATGAAGCACTCCGGCGCCTTGATGTCCTCGAGGTTGATGCCGCCGAAGGTCGGCTCAAGGCTGGCGATGATGTCGACCAGTTTGTCCGGGTCCAGCTCGTTGATTTCGATGTCGAAGACGTCGATGCCGGCGAACTTCTTGAACAGCACCGCCTTGCCTTCCATCACCGGCTTGG
>CAZXNF010000580.1:0-256 GCA_964641785.1 uncultured Streptomycetaceae bacterium
TCATCAAGTCGCTGCGCGAGGGGCTGTCCGCCAACCGCATCGAGTGGATCGCCGGCATCATCAACGGCACCAGCAATTACATCCTGTCCGAGATGCGGGCGAAGGGCGTCAGCTTTGAGGCGGCGCTCGCCGACGCCCAGCGCCTGGGTTACGCGGAGGCCGACCCGACCTTCGACATCGAAGGCGTGGATGCCGCGCACAAGCTGGCCATCATGGCGGCAATCGGTATCGGCATCCCGATGCAGTTTTCGGCGGC
>CAZXNF010000580.1:266-1507 GCA_964641785.1 uncultured Streptomycetaceae bacterium
CATTCGCTACGCCGAGCAGCTCGGCTACCGCATCAAGCTGCTCGGCATCACCAAGCGCACGCCCAAGGGCATCGAACTGCGCGTGCATCCGACCCTGGTGCCGGCGACGCGCCTGATCGCCAACGTCGAAGGCGTCATGAATGCGGTGCTGGTCAAGGGCGATGCTGTTGGCCAGACGATGTATTACGGCGCTGGCGCCGGTGCGGAGCCGACCGCTTCGGCGGTGGTGGCCGACCTGGTGGACGTTACCCGCATGCTGACGGCCGATCCGGAACATCGCGTGCCGCACCTGGCGTTTCAGCCCGACCAGTTGTCCGACACGCCCATCCTGTCGATTGAGGACGTCGAGACTGCCTACTACCTGCGCATGCGCGTCGCCGACAAGCCCGGTGTGCTGGCCGATATCACGCGCATTCTGGCCGACCGCGGCATTTCCATCGATGCGATGGTGCAGAAGGAGCCGAGCGAGGGTGAGGAGCAGGTGGACATCATCATGCTGACCCACCGCACGGTGGAAAAGAACGTCAACGCTGCCATCGCCGCGCTGGAAAAGCTGCCGGTGGTGGTCAGCAAGGTGACGCGCATCCGTCTCGAAGAATTCAGTACCTCCTGAGGGTCAGACGGTGAAATATCTGAGCACCCGCGGGGGCGCCGCCTCCGCTTCGCCGGCCGCGTTTTCCGACATCCTCCTCGAAGGCCTGATGCCCGACGGCGGCCTCGCCGTGCCTAAGGAGTATCCGCTCCTCACCAGGGCCGAACTCGAAGCCTGGCGCATGCTGGATTACCGCGCGCTTGCCTTCGAGGTGATCCGCCGTTACGCCACCGACATTCCCGCCGCCGACCTGAAGGCGCTGATCGACCGCAGCTACGCGCGCGCCACCTTCGGCTCCGACGAGATCACGCCCCTGCGTCCGCTCGGCGACGGCGTCCACATCCTGGGCCTGTCGTTCGGTCCCACGCTGGCGTTCAAGGACGTGGCGATGCAGTTGCTCGGCAACCTGTTCGAGTTCGCGCTCGCCAAGTCGGGACGCGAGCTGAACATCCTCGGCGCGACCTCGGGTGATACCGGTTCCGCGGCCGAGTACGCGATGCGCGGCAAGCGCGGCATGCGCGTCTTCATGCTGTCGCCGCACCTCAAGATGAGCCCGTTCCAGACGGCGCAGATGTTCTCGCTGACGGACCCGAACATCCATAACATCGCGATCCGCGGCGTGTTCGACGACTGCCAGGACATCGTCAAG
>CAZXNF010000580.1:1517-2377 GCA_964641785.1 uncultured Streptomycetaceae bacterium
CGTCAAGGAAGTCACCGGCGACCTCCCGTTCAAGCGCCGCCACCGGCTGGGCGCGGTGAACTCGATCAACTGGGCGCGCGTGGTCGCCCAGGTGGTGTATTACTTCAAGGGTTACTTCGCGGTCGCTAGGAAGGTCGGCGATCCAGTTTCTTTCGCCGTGCCCTCAGGCAACTTCGGCAACATCTACGCCGGCCACATCGCGCGCAGCATGGGCCTGCCGATCCGCCGCCTGATCCTCGCGACCAACGAGAACGATGTGCTGCACGAGTTTTTCCGCACCGGCCATTACCGGGTGCGCCCGCCGCAGGAAGTGCGGCAGACCTCAAGCCCCTCGATGGACATTTCGAAGGCTTCCAACTTCGAGCGTTTCGTGTGGGATCTGCTGAGCCGCGACGGCGCGGCGGTCGCCAAGCTCTGGCAACGCCTCGCCGAGGACGGCGAGTTCAACCTGTCGGCGACGCCGTATTACGCGCGTCTCGCCGACAGTGGTTTCGTCTCGGGTTCCAGCACGCACGCGGACCGCATTGCCACCATCCGCCGGATCTACAAGGAACACGGCCAGATCATCGACCCGCACACGGCCGACGGCATCAAGGTGGGCCTCGAACAGCGCGAGGCGGGCGTGCCGCTGGTCTGCCTTGAAACCGCGCTGCCGGCCAAGTTCGGCGAGACGATCCAGGAGGCGCTTGGCCGCGAGCCGGAAGTTCCGGCCAGCCTGGCCGACCTCATGCGCCGGCCGCAGCGCTTCAGCGTCATGGATCCAGAGGCTGATGCCGTGCGCGCCTTCATCACCGCCCAGACCAAGATTTATTAATAAGTCAACCAAATATGTCCTATTGCGTTAAGGACGTATGAGACTG
>CAZXNF010000581.1:0-2374 GCA_964641785.1 uncultured Streptomycetaceae bacterium
TAAGCCCGGAGTTTCCACTTATAACGCTGTTCAGATTTGCGGGACCACTTCTGGTTCTCCAGATCGGCGCCGAGCGTATAGGTGATCGCGCTTTGCACCGTGTCCGTGCCCCCGCCCGAAGCCTCAATGACAAGATCGCCCGCGCTATCGACCACGTAGGTGTCGTTGCCCAGGCCGCCGGCCATCGTGTCCGCCCCGACGCCGCCGTTCAGCGTGTTGTTGGCGCTGTTGCCGGTCAACTGGTTGTTCAGCGTGTTGCCGGTGCCGTTGATGGCCGCGGTTCCCGTCAACACCAGATTCTCCACGTTGACGCCCAGCGTGAATGTCACGCTGCTGAAAACCGTATCCGTGCCGCCGCCCGCCGACTCAACGACCGTGTCGCCCGCACCCACGGTGTAGGTGTCGTCCCCGGCGCCGCCGGTGAGAACGTTCGCCGCGCTGTTGCCGGTGAGCACGTTGTTCAAAGCGTTACCGGTGCCGTTGATGGCGGCCACGCCGGTCAGGACGAGATTCTCGACGTTCGCGGCCAGCGTATAGGTCACTGAACTCTGTACGGTGTCGGTGCCTTCGTTGGCATTCTCGATGACCGTGTCGCCGGCGTTGTCCACCACATAGACATCGTTGCCGCGCCGGCCCGTCATGGTGTCCGCGCCGAGGCCGCCGTCGATGGTGTCGTTCCCGGAGCCGCCGCGGAGTACGTCGTGCCGGCCGCCGTCAGGCCGCCCGCGTCCGTCGCCGTGACTTTGACGCTGAGGCTGCCGACATCCTCGAACTGCGGCGTGCCGCTGAAAGTGCGGGTAGCCGCGTCGAACGCGAGCCACGCCGGCAGCGCCGAGCCGTCGGCCCGCGTCGCGCTGTAGGTCAAGCTATCCCCAGCGTCCACGTCCGAGAAGCTGCTTGCCGGCACCGTGTAGGTCCACACCGCGTCCTCCGTCGCCCCCTGATCCGCCAGCGGCGTCGCCAGCGTTGGCGCATCGTTGACGTTCACGATCGCAAGGTCGAACAAGTCTGATACGGCCAGGCCGCTCTGGTCGGTCGCGGTGACGCGCAGGCGCACCGTACCGACCTCGGCGTTGCCCGGGGTGCCGCTGAAGGTACGCGTGACCGCATTGAAAGCCAGCCAGGCCGGCAGCGCAGCGCCATCGCCCAGCGCGGCCGCGTAGGACAGGACGTCACCCGCGTCGGGGTCAACAAAAGTATTCCCCGGCACCGTGAAGCTGTAAGCCGCGTCCTCCAGCACCGATTGATCGGCAATGGCGGTGCCCACCGTCGGCGCATGCTGCGATTGCAGCAGCAGCGTGGCGGCATCCCACACCGTACCGTCCTTGAAACGCACCTCCTCGACCGTGCCGGATTGCGAAAAGAAGTTCGCGATCGTGACCCGGTCGCCGCCCGCCATGGTGATGACGACGTCCGCGTAGGCGCGGGCCACCGCCACGGCACTCGGCAGCACGTCCAGCGTGAGTACGTCCACGTCCCCCGCCCCGCCCGCGCCTTCCTCGATGCGGTCGGCGCCGTCACCCGCGCCGTAAACGTAAGTGTCGCTGCCCGCACCACCGATCAGACGGTCGTTGCCGCCGCCGCCGATCAGGGTATCTGCGCCATCGGCGCCCGTGAGGGTATTGGCGGCGCGGTTGCCCGTGAGCCGGTTGGCAAGCGCGTTGCCGGTGCCACTGGCCGAGTAGTTCCCGGTCAGGACCAGGTTCTCGAGGTGGTCGCCCAGCGTGTAGCTCAAGCCCGTCGCCACGGTATCCACGCCCTCCCCGGCCAGTTCGACGACGGTATCGCCGACGGCATCGACGATGTAGATGTCGTCCCCGATTCCCCCGGTCATCGCGTCGTTGCCGGTGCCCCCGTCAAGGAAGTCATTGCCGGCATTGCCGATGAGCGTGTCGTTGCCGGCCAGCCCAACAATCGTACTGTCGGCGGCGGTACCGGTGAGCGTATCCGCCCCGCTGGTACCGAAGCGCACGTCGCCCGAAACTGAAAACCCCGTACCGTCCGCGAACTCGACGCGGTCGACCGCATACTGCGCCGCCAGCAGGTGCGACGAGATGCGGACGGAGTTATCCGTTCCCTCCTGCGTGATCATCAGGTCGTTGGACAGATTAGCGAACCGGAGGTCGCCGGCGGAGATCCCGGCGCCGAAGCGAATCGTGTCGGTGCGCCCAACGCCCCCGTCGTTGTTGTTGATGGTGTCGCGTCCCCAATCGGCGTTGAAGACATAGACATCGTTTCCGCTACCCCCGTTGAGCGCGTCGTCCGAGTAACCGCCGTCCAGGACATCGTTGCCCGCGCCTCCCCGCAGGTCGTCCAGCATCGCTCCGCCGTACAGAGTGTCGTTGCCGCCGTAGCCCTCGATCACGTCGTTGCC
>CAZXNF010000582.1:0-2370 GCA_964641785.1 uncultured Streptomycetaceae bacterium
CGGATCGAGGCCCAGCTCGGTCACCAGCAGCAGGAAGGCTTCCAGTTCGGCGCGGAACAATTCCGCGCGCGGCGGGTAGTGGAACGCGAGCGTCACCAGCGCATCGAGGACACGGTAACCGCCCGTGTTCCTACCGTAAAAAGTTTCTACGCCCAGCGTCGCGACGATCAGTTCCGGTGGCACGCCGTACGCCGCGGCAGCACGCTCCAGCGTCCCCGCATGCGCCTGCCAGAAGCGCGCGCCGGCCGCGATGCGGCGAGCGTCCACCACTGCCGGGCGGTAGAGATACCAGGGCCGGGCCGTCGCGGGCTGGGCCATCGCGCGCAGGATCCCCGGCTGCACCCGGCCCTGTTGCAGAATGCGCCGGAGCGACGCGTCGTCGAGGCCGTGCCTCTCGGCCACGACCTCGGCGAACGCGTTGAGCACGGATGGATCAGTTTGCGTGCCGATGGACGCCGAGACAGGACCATGCAGGGCGACGAGCACGAGCGGGATCACCCATCGCCAGCCCATGCGCCAGACCGCGGTGCCGTGCGTGGAATAATTAATGCCGTTCATTGCGGGATGCGATGCGTCTGCGCGAATTTACTCGCAGGGCTGTTTCTGAACTCCGACTTTGGCATAAAACATGCTCTCGATGTGCTCTTGATCGCACTCCCGTGCTCTCTCTGCATCGCTTCTGCGGAAATACAGACACTCACCAGGAGTCCACCTATGTCAGTCACTCCTCTACAGTCTCGGCTCCGCGCCATCATCCACCATCAGGCCTTTGCCGACCGCAACGACCAGGTCGTCCCGGATTACACGCTCGACCCGCAGGCGGAGGCGGAGGCGCACTTTCCGGCGGATCGCACGGCGACCGCTTACCGGCGCCTGCTGGCGGGCATGGGCCTCGGGAAAGTGGCGGTAAAAGAAACGCCCCTTTAGGCAGGGGCGTTTCAATGCTGGCGGAGGGGGTGACCGCCAGTTTATAACTCAAGCCGTATCATCCCACATCATAACTCATTGATTCCTTGAAATACACGTAATTGCATTGCATCGTCCCGTATCATTGCGCATCATCAAATCTCACGCCAATTGATGGGAGAGATGATGCCCAGAATCAAGTCCGCCATACCGGAGAAAGTCTCCGCCAAACTCGCCCGGCGCCAAGGAATGCATGCTGTTGGTGGAACACCCGGGCTTTATCTTTGCGTTGCTGGTGCTGCCCGGTCCTGGATTCTGCGGTATTCATTCGATGGCCGGCGCCGTGATCTAGGTCTTGGTGGATACACCGACCTGACGCTCGCCGAAGCGCGTGAGAAGGCCCTGGCGCAGCGCAAGCTGATCCTTGAGGGCATAGACCCTATCGAGGCCCGCCGTGAGCAGCGCGACGCCCGTATGGCCGCCCTGGCGCGCAGGATGACATTCCGGCAATGTGTCACCGGGTACATCGATGCCCATGGCGACGGCTGGAAAAATGCCAAACACCGGGCGCAGTGGCAAAGCACTTTGGAAACGTATGCAGGCCCGGTCATTGGCGACCTGGACGTGGCGCAAGTCGATCTGCCGCTTGTGCTCAAAATCCTCGCGCCGATCTGGAAAACGAAAACGGAAACGGCATCCAGACTTCGGGGCCGGATCGACAGTGTGCTGGCATGGGCGACAGTGCGAGGTTATCGAAGCGGAGAAAACCCGGCACGGTGGAAAGGGCATCTTGACCAGGTGCTGGCTAAGCCGTCCAAGGTTGCGACGGTAGAACATCATGCGGCCCTGCCCTATCAGCAAATTGGCGCCTTCATGGTCGATCTGCGCAGGCAGGCGGGCATCGGTGCTGCGGCGCTTGAATTCGCAACCTTGACCGCGGCACGCAGTGGTGAAGTACGGGGGGCAACATGGGATGAGATCGACCTTGATGCCCGCACCTGGGAGATTCCCGGATCGCGGATGAAGGCCGGCAAGGAACATCTTGTTCCGCTCTCGGATGCGGCCGTTGCCGTCATTGAGAAGATGCAGGAATGCCGACTCGGCGCCTATGTGTTCCCCGGTGCGAAGGATGGCAAGCCGCTGAGTATCGAGTTGATGACGCGCAAGGGTGGCGCATCGGGCGACTATGAGATCGCCGAACTCATGCAGGGCATGCTCAAGGCCGTCGGCCTCAACATCAAATTGCAGATGTATGAGGTCAACCAGTGGACCAGCATCAACCGCCGGCCCTTCAAGGAAGACCGCGGCCCGACGCTGGTGCAGTCGATGCACGACAACAACAACGGCGACGCCGTGTTCTCCGCCTATCCGCGCTACGGCTGCGAGGGCATCAGCTCCAACACCTGCGATCCCAAGCTGGAGGAGCTGATCACCAAGGCCGCCACCCTTTCCGGTGCGGAGCGG
>CAZXNF010000583.1:0-2368 GCA_964641785.1 uncultured Streptomycetaceae bacterium
GATGGGAGATGGGTGATGGGTGATGGGTGATGGGTGATGGGTGAATGAGGGATCGTAAAACGGGTCGCTTGGTGTTCCGATGACAGCAAGCCAGGACTTGCCATTACCCATTACCCATTACCCATCACCTATCACCCTTCACCCTTCACCGATTCCCCATTTCCCGGGACGGCCATGGCATCAGCCTGCCGGGCGATGATTTCCTGGGTGCTGTCGATGCCGCGCAGTTGCAGCACGTAGTTGCGCACGGCGGCTTCGACCAGCACCGCCAGGTTGCGGCCGGCCGCCACCGGGATCGTCACCTTGCGCACGTTTTCGCCCATGACCACTTGCGTGCCGGGCTTGAGCGGCAGGCGCTCCAGGTAGCTCGATTCCGCGCCGGTCGGCTTTTCCAGATGCACGATCAGGCGCAGGTTCTTGCGCGGGCGCAGCGCCGCCTCGCCGAAGATGGTGCGCACGTTGAGGATGCCCAGCCCGCGCACCTCGAGGAAATCGCGCAGCAGCGGCGGACAGCGTCCTTCCAGGGTGTCGGGCGCGATGCGGTAGAGCTCGACCACGTCGTCGGCGATCAGGCCGCTGCCGCGGCTGACCAGTTCCAGCGCCAGTTCGCTTTTACCGACGCCGCTGGCGCCGGTGATCAGCACGCCCATGCCCAGCACGTCGAGGAATACGCCGTGCATGGTGACGGAGTCTGCGAGCGCCCGCGCGAGATAGGGCCGCAGCATCCACATGAGCTCCAGGCTCGGCAGGGGAGACGTGAACAGCGCGGCGTGGGAATTTTCCGCCCACTGGATGAGCGGCGGCGGCACCGTTTCCCCGCCGCTGACCAGCACGCACGCGAGATCTGAACTGCCGAGGCCGGTGAAGAGCTGCTGACGGGCCACCGGATCGAGGGCGGCGACGTGCGCGATCTCCGTGCGCCCCAGCACCTGGATCCAGTTCGGATGCAGGAGGTTCAGGTGGCCGATCAGGCCTTCGGTCGAATCGCGGATGTGCTCGCTGTCGAGAGCTTTGGCGCCCCCGGCACGCCCCGCCAGCCATTCCAGGCGCAGGCGGGCGCGGTTGTCGTCAAACAGCTGCGTGACGGTGAGCTTCGGCATCGGGGGTCCAGTCGGCCACCAGGCGGTGCAGCGCGGTTGCGTCCGGCGCGTTCAGCAACTGCTCGCGGAATCCGCTGTCGGACAGCATCTGCGCGAGTTCTGACAGGATCTGCAGGTGGAGGTCGGTCGCGCGTTCGGGCACCAGCAGCACGAACACCAAGCGCACCGGCTGGCCGTCCGGGGCATCGAAGGGAATCGCCTCCCGCAGCCGGACCAGGCCCGCGCAGGCTTCGCGCAGGCCCTTCAGCCGGCCGTGCGGGATGGCGACCCCCTGCCCCAGCCCCGTGGAGCCCAACTTCTCGCGCGCGAACAGGCTGTCGAACACGCTGCTGCGCGCGAGCTGGTGGTTGTTTTCGAACAGCAGGCCCATCTGCTCGAAAACGCGTTTCTTGCTGCCCAGATCGGCATCGACGAGCACATCCTGGGGGGCGAGCAGCTTGGCGATCAGGTTCATGTTGAAGGGAGGTCGGTCAGGACTCGGTGTGATGCTTGATGGCGTCGCCGCCGTTGCGCGGATTGAAATGCGTGTTCTTGTACTTGATGATCTGCCGGTCGAGCTTGTCGGCAAGATTGTCGATCGCGGCGTACATGTCCGCATGATGGCACTCGATGAAGATGTCCTTGCCCGGCACGTGCGCGTTGGCTTCCACCTTGCGGTCGAGCTTGTCCACCGACAGGATGACGTTCACATCGATGACCTGGTCGAAATGCCGCCCGACGCGGCCCAGCTTGGCCGTCACGTACTCGCGGATGGAGGAAGTGACTTCGACATGGTGTCCGGTGAGGTGCAGGTTCATGCGGCTCTCCTTGAGGTGGACGGAACGGAGCGGCGGGATGCGCCGCGTTACAACGACTTGCGCAGGTTGACCGGCAGGATATGCATGGACTCGCGGTATTTGGCGACGGTGCGCCGCGCGACCACGATACCCTGCTGGCCGAGGATTTCGGAAAGCTGGCTGTCCGACAGCGGTTTCTTGGTGTTCTCCGCCGTCACCAGCTGCTTGATCAGCGCGCGGATCGCCGTGCTGGACGCGGCGCCGCCGGTTTCGGTGGTGACGTGACTGCCGAAGAAATACTTGAGCTCGAAGATCCCGCGCGGCGTAAGTATGAATTTCTGGGTCGTCACGCGGGATACTGTGGATTCGTGGAGATTCAGGGTTTCCGCGATCTCGCGCAGCACCAGCGGCCGCATGGCGACCTCGCCGTGCTCGAAGAAATGGCGCTGGCGGTCGACGATGGCCTGCGAGACGCGCAGGATGGTGTCGAAG
>CAZXNF010000584.1:0-2365 GCA_964641785.1 uncultured Streptomycetaceae bacterium
GGTCGCGCCCCTGTGCCAGTGCGCGGCCCTGCTCGTCGATCACGCGGAAGGTCACGCGCAGGTGCAACGGCAGCGCCGCGGCATCGAAGGCGTCCGGCGGCGCGACCTCGGGCAGGCGGCGAGTCTCGCCTACGAAGAAGCCGTGCCGGAGATCGAGCGCACCGGCATGACGGCGTGGGACTGCGGCGAACTGCCCGAGACCATCACTTTCACGCGGGCGGGGCGCAAGCTCACCGGCTGGCCCGCGCTGGCCGATGAGGGCGACAGCGTCTCGGTGCGCCTGTTCGACACGCCCGAGTCCGCGGCGCGTGCTATGCGGGCCGGCGTCAGGCGGCTACTGGCCATCGCCATGAAGGAGCAGGTGCGCAACCTCGAGCGCAAGCTGCCGGGCTTCGATCAGGCCGCCCTGCAGCTGCGCACCGTGGCGACCGGCGACGACCTGCGGGACGACCTGGTAACGGCCGTGCTGGACCGCGCCTTCATCGGCGAAGACGAGCCGCCGCGCAACGACCAGCAGTTCGAAGCGCAGAAAGTGCGCGCCCGCGCCCGGCTGCCGGCGGTGGCGGAGGCGGCTGCACGGAGCTTCGCGGCCATCGCGCAGGAATACCAGCGCACCTCGCTCGCGCTGGCCGCCGCGAAAGGCGCGCTCAGCCGCCCCGCCGCTGAACTCAAGGCGCAACTGCAGCGGCTGGTCTTCAAGGGCTTCCTGCACGCCACGTCGTGGGAGCAGTGGCCGCACCTGCCGCGTTACCTCAAGGCGATGCAGGTGCGGCTGACCAAGTACCCCGCGAACCCGGAACGCGACCAGAAGAACGCCGCAGGGGTCGCGGAACTGGCGGCGCTGTACGAAGCGCGCGCCGACGCCGATCGCAAGGCCGGTCGCCACGATGCGGGGCTCGCGGATTTCCGCTGGCAACTGGAGGAATTGCGCGTGTCGCTGTTCGCGCAGGAGTTGCGCACGCCGTATCCGGTGTCGGTGAAACGGTTGCGCAAGCTATGGGAGGGGCTTCGCTAGGGTTTTTCGGCCGGGCCGCCGTTCGTCCCCCTCGGTTTTCAGATCCGGCACGTGGTTGAACGCAATGCGCATGGGCGCCGCGTGCAGCGCGAGGTGCGCGCCACCGAAATACACGCTGTTCTTGCCGTAGCGCAGATTGATGCTGTCCACCGCGGCGTCGAGTTGCTCCTGCGAGGGCTCCGCGAACAGCGACAGGCTGCGGAAGCGCTTGTCGACGAGCCCGCCAAGCGTTACGCCGACGGCGACCGGCTGGGCGCGCCGCTTCCAGGGTTCGCCGGCCGTCCAGAGCGCGCGGATCGCGGCGAGGAAGGTGCGCGTCGCGTTGGTGGGGTCCAGCCGCTGCTGTGCTTCCCAGCGCTGGCCGTTGCGGTACTTGATGGAGAGGCTCAGTGCGCCGGCGAGGTAGCCGTAATCGCGCAGCCGCATCGCCGCCTTCTGCGTGAGCCGGTGCAGCACGGCGGCCGCGCGGTCGTGCGTGCGCAGGCTGGGCGCCAGCACGTGCGAGTGCCCGATGCTGGCGCGCTGCGTCGGCGGGCGCGGCGTCAGTTCGCCGCGCAACCGGGCGTGGAAACGCTCGCCTTCCACGCCGCCCCAGACGGTGCGCAGGGTGTGGACGTCCGCCGCGCAGAGGTGCGCGACCGTGCGGATGCCGCCGGCCAGCAGCCGCTGTTCCATGTTCGCGCCGATACCGCAGAGGTCGCGCAGTTCGAGCGCGTGCAGCTTGTGCGGGAGATCGCGCGCCTCGATGACAGTCAGCCCGTCGGGCTTTTGCATGTCGCAAGCGGTCTTGGCGAGGAATTCGTTGGGCGCGATGCCGATCGAGCAGCGCAGGTGTTCGCTGACGGTGCGGGCGATGGCGCGCTTGATTTCCCGCGCAAGCCCCTCGGCGACCGCGCGCTGCTGGTGACTGCCGGAGAGCGAGCAGTTCATCTCGTCAACGGAGTTCACGCGCTCCACGGGCACGCAGGTGTCCACGGCGGCGACGAGCTGGTGGTGGAGTTCCACGTAGCGCGCGGGCCGCGCTTCCACCAGCACGATCTCCGGGCACAAGCGCTTCGCCTCCGCCGCCATGGTACCGGTCTTCACGCCGTAGGCCTTGGCCGGATAGCTGGCGGCGATGCAGCAGGTGGTGTCGGCCATCATCGGCAACACGCCAACCGGCCGCCCGCGCAGCTCCGGCCGGTCGTGCTGCTCGCAGGACGCGAAGTAGGAGTTGAAGTCGACGTAGAGGGCGCGCAGCGGCATGGCGAAAGATTCCGTTTCACGAAGTGCATCTTCACCCTCCTCCGCTTGCGGGGGAGGGCAATCCCATCACCACGAAGTCCATCTTCACCCTCCCTTGCAGCAGTG
>CAZXNF010000585.1:0-2352 GCA_964641785.1 uncultured Streptomycetaceae bacterium
CGCTGATCCTCGCCGGCGCCGGCAGCGGCAAGACCCGCGTGCTGACCACGCGCATCGCCTGGCTGATCTCCACCCAGCAGGTCAGCCCGATGGGCATCCTGGCGGTGACCTTCACCAACAAGGCCGCGCGCGAGATGCTGACGCGCCTGTCCGCCATGCTGCCAATCAACACGCGCGGCATGTGGGTCGGCACCTTTCACGGGCTGTGCAACCGCTTCCTGCGCGCGCACCACCGCGAAGCCGGGCTGCCGCAGACCTTCCAGATCCTCGACACGCAGGACCAGCTCGGGCTGGTCAAGCGCGTGATGAAGGCGATGAACGTCGACGAGGAGAAAACCCCGCCGCGGCAGATCGCCTGGTACATCAGCGACCAGAAGGAGAACGGCCGCCGCGCCGCGGATGCCGAGGGTTGGGACCCGTTCACGCGTCGCGCCAAGGAAATCTACGCGGTCTACGAAGCGCAGTGCCAGCGCGAGGGCGTTGCCGACTTCTCGGAACTGCTGCTGCGCGCCTACGAGGTGCTGGTGCGCGACGAGCGCCTGCGCGAGCATTACCGCAGCCGCTTCCGCCACATCCTGGTGGACGAGTTCCAGGACACGAACGTGCTCCAGTACAAGTGGCTCAAACTGCTGGCCGGCACGCACGCGGGCGGCAGCAACGCGATGTTCGGGGTGGGGGACGACGACCAGTCGATTTACCGCTTCCGCGGCGCGACCACCGAGAACATGCATGCCTTCCAGCGCGACTTCGCGATCGAGAAGGTCATCAAGCTCGAACAGAACTACCGCTCTCACGGCAACATCCTTGCCGCCGCCAACGCGCTGATCGGCAACAACCAGAACCGCCTCGGCAAGAATTTGTGGACCGCCGAGACGGACGGCGAAAAGCTCCGCATCTACGAAGCCGGTACCGACCTCGAGGAGGCGGCCTTCATCGTCGAGGAGGCGAAGACGCTAAAGAGCGACGGCACGAAGCTCTCCAGCATGGCGGTGCTCTACCGGTCCAACGCGCAGTCGCGCGTCATCGAGCACGCGCTGTTCAGTGCGGGCGTGCCGTACCGGGTCTACGGCGGGTTGCGCTTCTTCGAACGGCAGGAGATCAAGCACGCGCTCGCCTACCTGCGTCTGCTGGCGAGCGACGAGGACGACGGCGCCTTCCTGCGCGTGATCAACTTCCCCACCCGCGGCATCGGCGCGCGGACGCTCGAGCAGGTGCAGGACCTGGCGGCGGCGACCGGCATGCCGTTGTGGGCGGCCACCAAGGAGAAGGTGCGAGGGCCGAGGACTCAGGACTCAGAGGCAAGGCCTGTCTCAGTCCTCAGTCCTCAGTCCTTACCTCTCAAAGGCGTTCCCGCCTTCATCGCGCTCATCGAGTCCATGCGCACCGCCACCCAGGGCCTGCCGCTGCCCGAGGTGATCGAACACGTGATCGAGCATTCCGGCCTCAAGGCGCATTACCAGACCGAGAAGGAAGGCCAGGACCGGCTGGAAAACCTGAACGAACTGGTCAATGCCGCCGTGGGTTTTGCCGGCGACGAGTTCCGCGAGGACTCGAGCCTCGCCGCCTTTCTTGCGCACGCGGCGCTGGAGGCGGGCGACAACCAGGCGAACGCCGGCGATGACGCCCTGCAGCTCATGACGGTGCACTCGGCCAAGGGTCTGGAGTTCCACGCCGTGTTCATCAGCGGCCTGGAAGAGGGGCTGTTCCCCCACGAGAACAGCCTCAACGAATCCGGCGGGCTGGAAGAAGAGCGGCGCCTCATGTACGTGGCGCTCACGCGCGCGCGCAAGCGGCTGTATCTCTCGTTCACGCAAAGCCGCATGTTGCACGGCCAGACGCGCTACAACGTGTCCTCGCGCTTCTTGGAAGAGCTGCCGGCGGCGCTGGTGAAACAGATCAATTCGGCGCCGCGGCGGATGGCGGCGATGCAGTCGTCGCCCGCCTATCCGGCATACCCGACGGCCTATCCACCCGTCCGCTCGCAACCCTCACCGGAATTTCTGCTACCGGCGGCGATGAAGCAGAAGGACGCGGGCGGCTTCCGCATCGGGCAAAACGTCACGCACGCGAAGTTCGGCTCCGGCGTGATCGTTGCGGCGGAGGGTCGCGGCGCGGATGCGCGCGTGCAGGTCAACTTCCGCGACGCCGGGGTGAAGTGGCTCGCGCTGGAATACGCAAAGCTGACGGCGGCTTAAGTCCCTTCGGGCTAAATTAGCCGCAGAGACGCAGAGACGCAGAGAGCGCAGAGAAGATCGTCATTCCGGCGGAGGCCGGAATCCATTGAATCGGGTCAGGCACGAATGGCACTTACTTACTCACCGGTCCATAATATAGGCTACGGACGGCGCTTGA
>CAZXNF010000586.1:0-1866 GCA_964641785.1 uncultured Streptomycetaceae bacterium
ACGAAGAATCCTCCTCGTCCCAGAACCAGCAGCAGCGCCAGCAAATCCTCCAGGAAGGCCTCTCGCGGGAGCAGAAGCGGCAGGCGGCCGATGCCGAAGCGCAGCAGTGGCAGCAGAATCTCGCCGCGGCGCAGCAAGCGGCCCGTAACGGCGTCGAGCCGATCGAGGGCGAACGCATCGGCACCGCCGGCGGCGCGAGCCGGCTGACCGACGCCTACCACGAGCGGCAGCGGAAGCTCCAGGCCGAAGTGGTGCGCGCGCAGGGCAACCTCGACAACGCGCTGAAGCAGCTGAACAACGTGCGCTGAGAACTTCCGCGTGGCGCACCGCAACTCTTTCCGCTGGCGGCCCCTCTGACTGGCCGGCCTGATCGCCAGTCTGCCTCTGCAGGTTCCGGCGCAGGAACAACTCACTTACCGGTCGGTCGACCGGAACGGGCGTGTGACCTTCAGCGACGCCCCACCCGCACAGGCCCGGCTGGTGGAAACCATCGCCGTGCCGACCAGACCGATGAGCACGGGCGGGCCCGCCAGCACGGCGCAACAGCAGTTGCAGACCGATGCCCACGCGCGCGCGCGCGGCCTGGCCGATGCCAGCCAGCAGATCAGCGCCGCCTACGCGGCCCTGCAGGCTGCGAAAGCCGCGCAGCTCGCCGGCAAGGAACCACTGCCCGCTGAACGCATCGGCACCGTTACCGGCTTTTCTCGCCTGCGGGAAGATTACTGGGACCGGCAGCGCCAGCTGCAAACCGCGGTGGACGAAGCCCAGCGCGAAGTCGAGGCCGCGATCGGGCGGCGCAACCAGTTCCGCTAGCGGTTTTTTCGACCTGCCGGTTCACGGCAGAATCACACTTGCTCCGTTGCTCCGTGCCTTGGCCCGTTCGGGCGTTAAGTCCGCCTTAAGGCGCCCGCTCCAGAATCGCGCCCGCTGTGGCAAACCGCCACGGCCGCCCCGGCCGCCCCGGTCGCCATCGTGCAGCCGGCCGGCGTCCGCCCACCGATCGAGGAGCCCTCATGAAAGCGTCACGTTTTCTTACCGCAGCACTCGTTACCGGCGCGCTCGCCACGGCGCCCGCCTTCGCCGCCGAAGGCCCCGGACTGCCGTCCGTGCAGCAACAGGGCGGCGTGGCGTTCATGACCGGCGGCATGCGCGAAACCCAGGCGCAGGCGATGGAGCAGGAAGCCGACCGCTACGCGCTCACGCTGCATTTCGTGCGCGAGAACAAGTCGGGCACCGAAGCGCTGGGCGACGTACGCGTGAACATCCGCGACAGCGCGGACAAAACCGTCCTCAACGCCACGGGGGCGGGCCCGCTCCTGCTGGCGAAGCTGCCGGCCGGCAAGTACGTGATCAGCGCGGAACGCGGCAATACGATGAAGACGCAGTTCGTCACGCTCGATGGCATGCACCCCGACCGCCTGGTGTTCGCCTGGAAGCAATAGGCCCCGCCTGATTGCGGTATGAAGGCCCCGCCGTCGCTGACGGCGGGGCCTTTGCTTTGGAGGCGCCAGGCCACGCGCGCCCTAATGCATCGCCCCCGGCGAGCCGCAGCAGTGTTTGAACTTTTTGCCGCTGCCGCAGGGGCAGAGCTCGTTGCGGCCGACTTTCGGTCCCGCGCGCCGCACCGGCGGGGATTGGTCCCGGTGCGCCCGCCAGTAGTGGTGTATGCGGAACACGACGTTCACGAAATCCTCGCGGCAGGTCTTCTGCAGTTGCTCCCACTCCCCCGCCTTGAGTCCCCGGCGCGCCTGTTCGGTCATCTCGTCCGCCAGCGCGACGATGGGGAATAGCAGTTCGTCCGCGGCGTCCGCGTCGTCCCTTTCCTCCCACGCCTCCGGCCAACAATCGACGCCTTCCAGATAGCCC
>CAZXNF010000586.1:1876-2349 GCA_964641785.1 uncultured Streptomycetaceae bacterium
GTCTCCCCCGTCCCTGGCCGACGGATGGTGGATGAACGTGATGCCCTTCCCCCCGTCCAGCGCCAGGGCGGCGTCGTTGTAGAAGCGCATGACGAGATCCAGCGTCTCCCGCATCACCTCCATGGGAACCTGCTGCGTGTCCTCGCCCAGCACCACCGGCAGCCAGGTCGATGGCAGGATCAGTTCCGGCCCACTCACGATGGAGCAGAAAAAACCCTGCATGGCGTCGAGCATCATCGCCTTGTCGCCGAAAGCGGGCGATTCGAGCAAGGCCTCCAGGCGGTCGATCTCGACCTCGGACAGCGAGGCAGGTTGTCGGGGTTCACTCATGCGCGTGTCCTGTTTTGAAAGATTTCCAAAACCCTCCGGGGAGTGTCGCGGGTTTTTAGAATTGTCCGGTTTCGTAGCACATGAATTGTCCGCTTTTTCTATTGTGGGCGGATATCGGCGGAGGGCGTAGCCCGAAGCCGATT
>CAZXNF010000587.1:0-2346 GCA_964641785.1 uncultured Streptomycetaceae bacterium
CTGCTGGTCAAACTGTTCTCCGACCGCCAGATGCGCATCGATGTGGGCGTGATCGAATACTGCATCACCCGCATGGAGCGTTCATTCAGCGCCGCGCGGGATCTGGTCGCGCGCCTCGACCAAAAGTCGCTCAACGAAAAACGCGCCGTATCCCCCGCGATGGTGCGGTCCATCCTGATGCCCGAACAGGACGAACTGTTCGCAGAGGCCGACTGATGTCAGCGCAAATTCATGCGTGGCATAAGGCCTTCACCGATCCGGCCGGCGGTTTTTATGAACGTCTCGATAATAATCTCAAGCCCATCGATCAGCCCAAGCGTCTGGTGACGCAATGCCGCCAGCTTTACGTCTACGCCAGCGCCGGAATCGATGTATCAAAACAATATGATTTTCTGCAAAAAAACTACCGCGATCCTGATACCGGTGGTTCGCGCTTCTCGCTCGGGGATGACACATACGACCTTTACGGTCTGACCTTCGTCATTCTTGCCTGCGCCGCCTTGAACAAGCAGGACTACGCGCTCGAGACGATCAAATTCATCGACAAAAATTTCCGTGACCCCCATCTTCTTCGCCTTGGCACGCGCGGGCGCGACTTCGCCGCCCTGGCCGATATCTGCGGTGAAGGTCACGACTTCGCAATCGTAGGTGTCCTGCAGCCACTTGAGGATGACCGACGTGTCGAGCCCGCCCGAGTAGGCGAGCACGACTTTCTTGATCTTGCCTTTCTCTTGTCTCATTTGCCTTTCCGTTCTTGATCAAACTGTTTGAGCCAGACCAGTGCGGCGTCCGCCGTGCGGTCTTCCCCTGGAAACCCCCTGAATTCGTGGCGCGCGCGGGCCGCGAACCACTCGCGATCGTTTGCCGAGACCAGCGCGGGCTGGGCCACGGCATAGGCGGCGAGCAGGTCGAAGGTCAGGCGGTCGAGCTGCGGCCGGAGGTCGCGGCCGAGGTCGGGGACTTTATCGAAGGGCGGCCGGCGTTCCCCGGTCCAGCGCGCGATGAGTGCGTTCTGCACCGATTTGCTGGCCTCGATCTGCGCGGCGAAAAACGCCGCCAGCCGGTCCGGATCAAGCTTCGCCTGCACGGCAAGCTTGCGCACGCTCGCCAGCACCGCCTGTTCGCGCGGCAGGTCCTCGACCGGGGCCTTGGTGTTCCACTTCACGCGCGCCACGTCCTCGCTGATGGCGAGCCGGCGGCTCATGACGCCGGTCAGGCGGCCGTGCTTGGTCAGGTCGGCGCCTGACGGCGTCGGCGGAGCGGCGCAACCGGCCACGCCCGCGGCGAGGGCCGCAAAGGAGAGGGCCAGCCAGAGACGGCGGTTCATTTTTTCTTGCTCGCTTTCTTCTTCGGAGCGGTTTTGGCGGCGGCGGTCTTCACCCGGCCGAGGACCAGGAACTCTAGCAACGCCTTCTGCGCGTGCATGCGGTTCTCGGCTTCGTCCCAGACCACACTCTGCGGCCCGTCGATCACGTCGGCGGTCACTTCCTCGCCGCGGTGCGCCGGCAGGCAGTGCATGAACAACGCGTTCTTGTTCGCCGCGCGCATCATTTCGGCGTCGATGCACCAGTCCTCGAAGTCGCGCTTGCGCGCCTCGTTCTCGGCCTCGAAGCCCATGCTGGTCCACACGTCGGTGGTGACGAGGTCGGCGCCCTTCACGGCATCCATGGGATTGCTGAATTCCTCGTAATGGTCGGTGCCGTAAAGGCCCGCCCGCTCCGGCTCGACTTCGTAGCCCGGTGGCGTGGAGACGTGCACGTTGAAGTCCAGCGCCTCGGCGGCCTGCAGCCAGGTGTTGCAGACGTTATTCGAGTCGCCGATCCAGGCCACCGTCTTGCCTTTGATGGCGCCGCGGTGTTCGATGAACGTGAAGATATCGGCCAGGATCTGGCAGGGGTGGTACTCGTTGGTGAGCCCGTTGATCACCGGCACACGCGAATGCGCCGCGAAGCGCTCGACGACGTCCTGCTCGAAGGTGCGGATCATGACGATGTCGCACATCCGCGAGATGACTTCTGCGGCGTCCTCCACCGGTTCGCCGCGCCCGAGCTGGGAGTCGCGCGTGGACAGGAAGATCGCCGAGCCGCCAAGCTGCTGCATGCCGGCCTCGAAGGACAGGCGGGTACGCGTCGACTGCTTCTCGAAGATCATGACGAGCGTGCGGTCGGTGAGCGGCCAGTACTGCTCGTAGCGCTTGAACTTGTGCTTGATCCAGCGCGTGCGCGCGAACAGGTGCGCGTATTCGGCGGCAGTGAAGTCCTTGAACTGGAGGTAATGCCGGACGTTCATGAGGGGTTCCGCGTGTCGGCCGGGCGTGCTGCCCAGTTCGCGCGCGAAGCCGGCGCG
>CAZXNF010000588.1:0-2343 GCA_964641785.1 uncultured Streptomycetaceae bacterium
CGCGCGGCTTCCATCACGTTGATGACCGACTGGTGGGTCGCGTTCTGGTCGGCGTTGATGACGATCACCGGGTCGGGGTTGCCGCCGGAGGCGCGCTTCAGTTCTTCGGCGAAGGCTTCGGGGCCACGGAAAGGCACGGAGGTCTTGTTGACCACGTACTGGCCCTCGGCGTTGACTGCCACGCTGATCTGGTTCGGGCGTTCCTGCGGCTGGTTGGCGTCGGCCTGCGGCAGGTTGATCTGCAGTTCCGAGTAGCGCGAATAGGTGGTGGTGACCATCAGGAAGATCAGGATCACCAGCAGCACGTCGATCAACGCGATGAAGTTGATCTCCGGCTCGTCCCGTACCGCGCCACGGCGGAAGTTCATGCCTGGCGCTGGCCGTGGACGACCTCGACCAGCTTCAGCGCCTGGTGTTCCATCTCGATCAGGTAGTTATCCACCTTGGCGCGGAAGTAGCGATAGAAGATCAGGCTGGGGATGGCGACGATCAGGCCCATCGCGGTGTTGTAGAGCGCGATCGAGATGCCGTGCGCGAGCACCACCGGGTTGCTGCCCTGCGGGGTCTGCGAGCCGAAGATCTCGATCATGCCGATGACGGTGCCGAGCAGGCCGAGCAGGGGACCCAGTGCCGCGATCGTGCCCAGGCTGTTGAGGAAGCGTTCGAGTTCGTGGGCCACCGCGCGCCCAGTGTCTTCGATGGCTTCCTTCATCACCGCCGGTGCGCTCTTCGCATTGCGCAGGCCCGCGGCCAGCACCTGGCCGAGCGGCGACCCCGCGGAGAGGCGGACCACCAGCGGTTCGGTCACGCCATGCTGCCGGTATTCGTTGACGGTCTGCGCGAGCAGGTCGCGCGGGGCGACCGCCGAAGCCCGCAGCGACCACAGGCGTTCGCCGATGATGGCCAGCGCGACGACGGAGGCGAGGAGGAGGGGCCAGATCGGCCAGCCGGCCGCTTCAATGATCGCAAACACGGTGCGCTCCGTTTCACTCGGCAATACGAAGCGCGCAATGTAGCGTGCGCCCCCTGTTTGAGCAAGCAAACGCGCGCCTGTTTCTCGTGGGACTGCGTGCGCCCTGCTTGTCAAGGTTTGCATGGCAGCGCCACGGCCTGCGGATGTGGTTGTGGCGTCTGCGACACGGCGCCGTGCCGCGAGCGCGCGGCAGAAAAATTGCAGCCGCGCACGGGCATGGTGCGTCGAGTTGGCGGAGAACACTCGCGCCGACTCTCACGAAAAAAATCCAACTGCCTTGGCGCAGAACGCTTTTTTAAGTTGTCCACAAAGTCTGTGGATAAACATGTGGAAAGTCTGCTTCAAGCCCCCCTAAGTGGTAATGATGGTTCGCTTTTTTCTGCGCTGTGCATTTTTTAAACCGATCATTTTTATTATTTTATTCATGGGCTTGCGGAGTTTTCCCCTACGGTACCCTAGGGGAAATGGCGGCGCGCCGGCGGGCCGGTGGCGCTTGTGGATGGGATGCCGGGGCGGCGGCACGCGGATGCCTTGAATTGCTTGGCTTTTTCAAGGGCCGCCGCGGCTGGCTCCGCTAGAATCGCCGCCATGCCGGCCCTCATTCCCGCTGCGAATCGCGAACCCGGCGGCGAGCATGCCGGCGTCATTACCGTCAGCGAACTCAACCGCACGGCGCGTGCGCTGATCGAGCGGCAACTGCCTCTGCTGTGGGTGGCGGGCGAGATTTCCAACTTCCGCCGCTACGATTCCGGGCACTGTTACTTTGTGTTGAAGGACGCCCAGGCGCAGGTGCGCTGCGTATTCTTCCGCCACCGCGCCCAGCACCTTGACTGGAAGCCCGTCGACGGCGCCCAGGTTGAAGTCCGTGCCGTGCCGACGCTTTACGAGGCGCGCGGCGACTTCCAGCTCAATGTCGAGTCCATGCGCCAGGCGGGCAGCGGCGCCCTCTACGAGGCGTTCGCCCGGCTCAAAGCCAGGCTGGAGGCCGAAGGGCTGTTCGATCCGGCCCGCAAACGGCCGCTGCCGCGCTTTCCGCGTTGCATCGGCATTGTGACCTCCCTGCAGGCGGCGGCCTTGCGTGACGTGCTGACCACTCTTGGCCGGCGCATGCCCGGTTTGCCGGTCGTGATCTACCCGACGCTCGTGCAGGGGGAGGGCGCCGCGGCGCAGATTGCGGCCGCCATCGCGACGGCGGGCCGCCGGGCCGAATGCGACGTGCTGCTGGTGTGCCGAGGCGGCGGCAGCATCGAGGATCTCTGGGCCTTCAATGAAGAGCCGGTGGCGCGCGCGATCGTGAAATCGGTTTCGTGGCCAACGCCCGAGACGACTGGCATGGGGCTGCCGACGATCGCGCGCGCCACCGGCTCTTC
>CAZXNF010000589.1:0-2340 GCA_964641785.1 uncultured Streptomycetaceae bacterium
ATCCTGCGCCAGACGACGCGGCCGATCGACGCGGTGTTCGTTGCCATCGGCGGCGGCGGACTGATCTCCGGCATTGCCTCTTACCTCAAGCGCGTGCGGCCCGGCATCAAGGTGATCGGCGTGGAGCCGGTGGACGCCGACGCCATGTACCGGTCGCTCAAGGCCGGCAAGCGGATCAAGCTCGACCATGTCGGCCTGTTCGCGGACGGCGTCGCGGTCAAGCAGGTCGGCCGCGAAACCTTTCGCCTGTGCCGCGAGTTGGTGGACGACATGATCCTGTGCGACACCGATGAAATCTGCGCCGCCATCAAGGACGTGTTCCAGGACACCCGCGCGGTGCTGGAGCCGGCCGGGGCTCTGGCGATCGCCGGCGCCAAGGCCTACGCGGCGAAGAAGAAGTGGAAGGGCAAAACGCTGGTCGCGATCGCCTGCGGCGCCAACATGAACTTCGATCGCCTGCGCTTCGTGGCCGAGGAGGCCGAACTGGGCGAAAAGCGCGAGGCCGTACTGGCGGTGACGATTCCCGAGACACCCGGCAGCTTCCGCAAGTTCTGCGCGCTGCTGGGGCCGCGCAGCGTCACCGAGTTCAACTACCGCTACAGCGATGCGCGCGATGCGCACGTGTTCGTCGGCGTGCAGGTGCAGAATGCCGAGGAAACGGCGCGGCTGGTGCGCGCGCTGCGGCGCGCGGGGCTGAAGACGCTAGACCTCAGCGACAACGAGCTGGCCAAGCTGCACGTGCGGCACCTGGTGGGCGGCCACGCGCCACAGGCAAAAAACGAGATCCTCTACCGCTTTGAGTTTCCCGAACGCCCCGGCGCGCTCATGAAGTTCTTGAACAGTATGCAGCACGGCTGGAACATCAGCCTCTTCCACTACCGCAACCACGGCGCCGACTACGGCCGCGTGCTGGTCGGCCTGCAGGTGCCGGCGAAGGACAAGGTGGCGTTCCGCCGCGTGCTGGCGGGGCTCGGGTATCGGTATTCCGACGAGACGCGCAATCCGGCGTACCGGTTGTTCCTCGGCTGACGCCAGCCATGCCGGTCAGCCCGGCCGGGAAGGGTGAGGTACCCCTTCCGCTCACCCCGTGCACACGGATCACGGATGCGGCGTGATCGCAATGAGGGTGATCTCGCTCTGCTTGGGGCCGTAGCACCAGAAGACGCGGTAGGCGCCGGGCGTGCGATTTTGAACGTAAGCCTCGAACACCTTCGTGCCGGGATCGTAGGGGTTCGCGATCGAGTGGTACTCGTGTGTCTTGAGGCCCGGGTGACGGGGGTTGGCCCGAAGGAGCTCAACGCACTTCACGACTTGCTTGAAGAGGCCTACCTGCTTTGAGGCCTTTGCCTTCGGGGACTGCCGTCGTTTCTCGAGCGACTTTCGGGCCACCGCTTCAAGCTCGCGGAAGGTGTCCGCTGACCCCTCCAGCCAGACCAGCGTGAAGGGCATCAGTCCTCAAGCTGCCCGGCGAGTTTCGCGGCTGCTTTCAGATCGGGCGGCTTCTTCGCGACGTTGCCCTTGCGGGCCTGATCGAGCCCGCGCCGCACCGATGCCAACGCTTGCGGGTTCTCGTAGAGCCATGCCTCGCGCTCCGGGATCACACGCGCGAGCCTGACCACGACCTCGTCGTCGCCCCGGTGCTCCACGATGACCGCGCGGTTCGCGAAGCGCCCGCCGAGCGTCACCCGGCCCTTGGCATCGGTGCTTTTGTGGAGCGCGTGCGTGCGAGCAGTCATGCGGTCAGTATTGCACATTGTGGGCATTAAACCAAGTGGGAATTTCCCACCATCCCCAAGCTCCGTCATTCCGGGGCGTGAGAGCCCGTACCGGCAGGTCGCAGGCCGGGTAGGGAAACCAGCGCGGCTGTTGTATGAACGACAGGGCTGGGTTACCGTTCCCAGCCAGCACTTGTCCTGCGGCCGCCATGAAAACAGCTCTTGTTGAAAAAAGCAGTCGAAACGTATTTCGCGCGATCGGCTTCTCGAAGGCAGAGGCCCACAACCTCGCGCTGCGTGCGGAACTGATGAACCGCATCGAGGATTTCGTCGTGGACGTAGGGCAGATGCAGAAAAAGCCCGCCAAGGTGCTGGGCGTCACTCAGTCGCGGCTAAACCTGCTGCTGAAAGGAAAGATCAGCGAGTTCAGCCTCGATGCGCTGGTCAATATGGCGACGCGGGCGGGGATGCGGGTGGAGATGAAGGTCCGGAAGGCGGCGTAAAGGGCATCAGTCCCCAAGCCGTCCGGCGAGTTTTGCCGCCGCTTTCAGATCGGGCGGCTTCTTCGCGACGCTGCCCTTGCGGGCCTGACCGAGCCCGCGCCGCACCGATACCAGCGCTTGCG
>CAZXNF010000590.1:0-2317 GCA_964641785.1 uncultured Streptomycetaceae bacterium
AGGCCCTGCCGTTCTCGCGCGCGAAGATGCCCACCACCGCTGTCATCGGGATCGAGCATTCGCGCGAGCTGCCGCTGAAGCGCGCCGCGAACTGGACCATCTCGTTGCCCAGGGTCAGCCGATGGGTGGCGTCCGCGCTGATGTTGAGCACGATCTCGCCGTTCTTGACGTGCTCCATCGGCACCCGCGTATTGGCGTCGACTTTGACGGTCAGATAGGGCGTCAACCCGCTGTCCGTGCACCACTCGTACAGGGCGCGGATCAGGTACGGCTTGGTCGAACGCGCTTTGGACATGACCGGCCTGCGCTGCTACTTGCGCATGACTTTCTCGGAAGGCGTCAGCGCTTCGATGTAAGCCGGGCGGCTGAACAGGCGCTCAGCGTACTTCTGGAGCGGCGCTGCCTGCTTGGGCAGCTGGATGCCGTAGTGGTCCAGCCGCCACAGCAGCGGGCCGATGGCGACGTCGAGCATGGAAAACTCGTCGCCCAGCATGTACTTCTGCTTGGCGAACACCGGAGCGATCTGCGCCAGGCTGTCGCGGACAGCCGCGCGCGCCTTGTCGGCCGCCTTCTGGTTGCCCTTTTCCAGCGTCTCGATGTGGCAGAACATCTCTTTTTCGAAGCGGAACAGAAACAGCCTCGCCCGTGCGCGCATGACCGGGTCCGCGGGCATCAGCTGCGGATGCGGGAAGCGGTCGTCGATGTACTCGTTGATGATGTTCGACTCGTAGAGGATGAGATCGCGTTCGACCAGCACCGGCACCTGGTTGTACGGATTCATCACCGCCAGGTCTTCGGGCTTGTTGTGGAGATCCACGTCCACGATCTGGAAATCCATGCCCTTTTCGTAAAGCACGTTGCGGCAGCGCTGGCTGAAAGGGCAGGTGGTCCCTGAATACAGTGTCATCATGATGGGTGTCTCTCCGTTCCTCGGAGTTTTATTGAAGGGTCGCGCGGCCGGAAGGCCGCGTGACAGGCGGTGCGTGGTGCGGGTATAGCGTGCGTCGTGCGGATCAGCGCCGGTTGCGGCGCCAGGATCAGTGCACGTCGCGCCAGTATTCCTTCTTGAGCAGCCAGGCCAGCACGAACAGCAGGCCGAGGTAGAGCAGCACGAAGACGCCGATTTTCTCGCGTTGCGCGCGGGCCGGTTCCGCCATGAAGGCCATGTAATTAACGAGGTCGGCCACGGTCCTGTCGTATTCCAGCGCCGACAGCATTCCCGGCGTGGCCTGCTTGAGCGTCTTCAGCACCCATTCTCCCGGGGTAATGCCGGCCTCGACCCGCCCGAGTCCGCCCTGCTGGCGCAGCGCCGACGCGGCTTCGGCATGGCTCTTGAACGTCTGGTCCACCGCGTCGAACTCGCCCGACAGCTGCCACAGGACGTGGGGCATCGCCACGTTGGGGTAGACAAGATTGTTCCAGCCGGTCGGCCGCGCCGGGTCACGGTAGAAGGTGCGCAGGTAGGTGTAGATCCAGTCCGAGCCACTGCCGGCATGCGAACTGCGCGCGCGGGCCGACAGCGTCAGGTCGGGCGGCGCCACGCCGAACCAGGCCCTCGCTTCCTTGCGATCCATGGCCACCTTCATCACCTCGCCGATCTTGGCGCCAGTGAGGATCAGGTTGTCGCGGATCTGCGGTTCGGTCAGGCCGAGGTCCTGCAGCCGGTTGTAGCGCATGAAGGACGCAGCATGGCAGTTCAGGCAGTAATTGACGAACACCCGGGCGCCGTTCTGCAGCGACACCACGTCGCTCGCCTTGGCGGGCGCACGGTCGAGCGCCATGCCGCCCTCCGCCGCACCAGCGGACGCCGCGCTGGCAACCGCCAGCACGGCCCCGGCGGCGACGCGCGCGCAGCCGTTCAGAAGAGGGTTCAGCATGTCACGCGCTCCGGTACAGGCTTGGTCTTGTCCATCTTCGAGTACCACGGCATCAGCGCGAAGAAGGCGAAATACAGCAGGGTGAACAGCTGCGAGAGGCGCGTGCCGAGCTCGGTCACCGGCTGGGTGCCGTAGAAGCCGAGCACCACGAAACTGACGAGGAAGACCGTCAGCGCAGCCTTGTAGAGGGCGCCCTTGTAGCGGATCGACTTCACTGGGCTCTGGTCGAGCCACGGCAGCAGCGCGAAGGCGAGGACGCCACCGCCCATCAGCAGCACCCCCCACACCTTTGCCTTGATCAGGAAGAACGCGGCCGCAATGATGACCGCGCCGGCCACGCCCGCCAGCTTCACGGTCTGCTGCTTCGCCGTGAACCAGATCAGCGCGCCCAGCGCCAGCGTGCCGGCGGCCAGCATCCAGGTGAACTCCTCGGTCGTCGC
>CAZXNF010000591.1:0-2316 GCA_964641785.1 uncultured Streptomycetaceae bacterium
GCCCGGCAAAGCGCTGCGGGGTCTTGAGTTTGGCGGCGATGGTCGTGACGGACATCGACGACGTGTTGGTGGCGAGGATGCACTCGGGCCCGACGATACCCTCCAGCTCGCCTAACAGCTTCTGCTTGAGTTCGAGGTTTTCGACGATGGCTTCCACCACCATGTGGCAGGGCGCGAAGTCGGCGAGACTGTCGACGACCTTGATGCGGGCCAGCGCGGCCTGCGCATCGATATGCGTCATGCTGCCCTTCTCCGCTGCGCGTTCGAGCATCTTGCCGACGAACTCGCGCGCTTCCGCCGCGGCACCTGGCCGGGTGTCCATCATGATGACGTGCAGGCCGCCGGCGGCGGACACCTGCACGATGCCCCGGCCCATGGCGCCGGTGCCGATTACGCCGACGGTCAGGTCGGGACGATGCGGGTCAAATGTCATTCTTATCTCTCTCGCTCTGATATCGTCGGCCGCGTGACTGCGGTGGCGGATGTTGCGGGGTATAGACGCTGGCGCTCGTCGACGGGTGGCCGGCGATTGGGGTCCGTCTAGCGCCCCGTGAATACAGGCTTGCGCTTCTCCATGAAGGCCGTGCGGCCTTCCTTGTAGTCCTCGCTGGTGTAGCAGTCGTCCACCAGCTTCTGCGACCGATCGAGGTCGCGGTCGACCTCGTCCTTATGCCACTCGATCAGGTGCCGCTTGATCGACTTCAGCGTCAGCGGCGCGTTGTTGCAGATGATGGTGGCGGTGTCGAACACGGTTTTTTCCAGCTCGGCAACCGGCACGGCGCGGTTGATCAGCCCCATCGCCAGCGCTTCCTGCGCACTGAACTGGCGGCCCGTGAAGAAAATCTCGGCAGTGAACGCGGGTCCCACCAGTTGCGCGAGACGGTTGATGCCGGTGAAACGGTAGCCCAGGCCCAGCTTGCCGGCCGGCACCCCGTAACGCGAATCGTCCGACGCGATGCGGAAGTCGCAGCCGATGGCGATCGCGGTGCCGCCACCGATGCAGTAGCCGCGCACCATGGCCAGCGTCGGCTTCGTGCATTGCTGGAGTGCCTTGCCCGCCGCATCCGCAGCCGCGTTGTAGGCGAGGATGGCTTCCGTAGACGAGCGCTTCTCGCCAAACTGCGAGATGTCCGCGCCCGACACGAAGGCCTTCTCGCCGGCGCCCTTCAGGATCACCAGCCGGATATCGATGTCCTCTTCCATCTCCTTGAGGATGCGGGGCAGCGCCTCCCACATCTCGAAGGACACGGCGTTGAGCTTCTCGGGCTGGTTGAAGGTGATCCAGCCGATACGGCCCTCTTTTTTGGCAACAAGCTTGTCGATCGACGATTTCATGCGGCGCTTTCTCGCTGAGGTTGTCCAGAAAAGACTGGAGTTTAGCGCATCCGTTACGGTCCCCGGTTGCAGAGCCGGCGGGTAGAATCCACGCCGACGCAGCAGCCCCCTGCTGGGGGGCCCGATTCCCCGGAGGCAATGGACGCATGTCCATCGAACAGACCATCGTGCGCGGCCTCGCCGTGACCTCGGCCGGATACGTGCACTATCGTGCCGCCGGCAGCGGTCCGCTCCTCCTCCTGTTGCACATTAACCAGCAGTCCTCCGCCCTCTACCTGGAGCTGATCGCGGCGCTGGCGCCGGCGTTCCGGGTGATCGCACCGGACTATCCGGGTTACGGCATGTCCGACCCGGTCGACACGGCCCCCGCCATCGCGGACTACGCGCGCTGGATGGTGGAGCTCATGGACGCGCTGGGCATGGACACCGCGACCGTGCTGGGCGAAGCCGTGGGCGCGGTCATCGCCGTCGAACTGGCGCGCGTCTATCCGCAGCGGATCGGGCGGGCCATCCTCGTCAATTGCCCCTACTACCCGGACCTGGCCACCGCGGACCGCAACCATGCACCGCTGAAGTCCGGGCTGCGCCCCGGCGACGCCTCGGGCTTTCCGGTCACCCGCACGCTTGAGTTCGTGCGCGAACACGACGCGACCCATGCCCCCATGCAGCCAACACAGTCGTGGATGGACCGCATCAACGCGGCGCAGATCGCGGCCGGCCGCAACCGCTGGCAGGCGCTGGATGCACTGCACGACTACCCGCTGGCAGCGGCCCTGCGCGACTTCACCCAGCCGGCGCTGCTCTTGATGGGCGAGCATTTTCATTACGTGAAGCACCTCCCGGATTTTCAGGCCAGCGTGCACAATCTCCAGACCGGCGTCGTCGCCGGCGCACGCTTTTGCATGACCTGGGAGCGCGCGGATGAAATCGCGCGGCGCGTGACCACCTTTCTGCACCCGGAGTAAGGCCATGAAACTCGTC
>CAZXNF010000592.1:0-2312 GCA_964641785.1 uncultured Streptomycetaceae bacterium
TGTTGGAGTGATGCTCCAGCGTCGTCAGCACGATCTCGTCGCCGGCGCGGATGAAGGCCTTGCCGTAGCTGTGCGCCACCAGATTGATGCTCTCGGTGGTGCCGGACGTGAAGATGACTTCACGCTCCTCGGGCGCGTTGATGAAGCGCTGGATCTTGCGCCGCGCCTCTTCGTATTCGCGCGTCGCGGTTTCGGAGAGATAGTGCACGCCGCGGTGGATGTTGGCGTGCTCCGTCGTCTGATAGCGCACGAGGCGGTCGATCACCGGTAACGGCATCTGACTGGAAGCCGCGTTGTCGAGGAACACCAGCGGCTTGCCATGTACCTGCGTGCGCAGGATCGGGAAGTCGCGCCGGAGCGTGTCGACATCAAAGGCGGCGCGGCTCATCGCCAGCGGGGTTGGTGCGTTCATGTCATTTTCCCGAGGTGCCCGCCAGCACGAGTTGCGCGAGCTGCTGCTTCAAAGACGGCAGCGCGATGCGCTCGACCACCTCCGCGCCAAACGCGTAGGTCAGCAGGTTGCGCGCGGCAACCTCGTCGAGGCCGCGGCTACGCAGGTAGAACAGTTCGTCCGCGTCGAGCTGGCCGACCGTGGCGCCATGCGCGCATTTCACGTCGTCGGCGAAGATCTCGAGCTGCGGCTTGGCGTCCACACGCGCTTTGCCCGACAGCAGCAGGTTGCGACTCTGCTGGCCGGAATTGGTGAGCTGCGCGCCCGGGCGCACGACGATGCGGCCGTTGAACACGGCGTGCGCGCCGCCGGCGACGATGGTTTTGTGCAACTGGCGGCTTTCGCCATGCGGCACTGCGTGGTCGATCGTCGAATGGGTGTCGGCGACCTGCCGATTGCCGATCAGCGCCAGCCCCGCCAGGTCGCAGGCCGCGCCCTCGCCGGCAATCGTCACCAGCGGATCGTGCCGCGACAGGCGCGCGCCGAAGGACAGCGCGGTGCCTTCGTAGCGGGCGTTGCGGCCGACGAGCACGGCGGTCGTCGCGAAATGGAAGGCATCCGGCGCCTCGCGCTGGATCTTGTAGTGCTTAACCTGCGCGTCGTCACCCAGGGCGATCTCGGTGACGGCATTGTTGCAATAGCCGGTGCCGCCGAGCGCCACGTAGTCCTCGATGACCGTCACCGCGGCGCCCGCTTCCGCAACTACCAGCACCCGCGGGTGCACGGCGACACCCGCCTGTGTCGAAACGAACAGCAGGTGCACTGGCTGCGCCGCTGCGACGCCGCGTGGGACCAGCACCAGCGCGGCTTCGCGCAGGAATGCGGTATTGAGCGCCGGGAACACCTGATGCTCGAAACCGGCGAGCGTGCCCAGGGCCGCGGCACGCGCCCGCGTCGCCGCATCCGCGCTGGACAGTGCCGTAACGGTCACACCGGACGGTGCGCCACCCGCTTCGGGCTGGAACGTGCCGTCCACGAACACGAGCCGGGTAAGGGCCTCGGCGGGCGCGAACGCCTTCAGTGCCCGTGCGTCGAGCACAGGTGCAGGAGCCGCCGGCTGAAAACGCTTCTGGGTGAACGGCGCGAGGTCCGTGAACCGCCAGTCCTCGTCGCGCAGCGTCGGCACCGTCAGCGCCGACACGCGCTCCAACGCGTGCGCGCGCAAAGCCTTCAATGCATCCGTCGGCGCCGCCGCCAGCCCGCTCTGGCCTTCGAGCAGGTGCTGCAGGTACGGATGGGCTGCGGGTGCTGCAACCGTCGTCATGCCGTGACTGCCTTGTCCGCGCCGGCGCCCACGATCCAGTCGTAGCCGCGCGATTCGAGTTCCAGCGCGAGCGAGCGGTCGCCGGTTTTCACGATGCGGCCGCCCTCCATCACGTGCACGTAGTCGGGCACGATGTAGTTCAGCAGCCGCTGGTAATGCGTGACCAGCACCACCGCGTTGTCCTTGTTCAGCAGGCTGTTCACGCCCTGCGCCACGATGCGCAGCGCGTCGATGTCGAGCCCCGAATCGGTTTCGTCGAGCAACGCCACGGTCGGCTCCAGCAGGGCCATCTGCTGGATTTCGTTGCGCTTCTTCTCGCCACCGGAAAAACCCTCGTTCACGCTGCGGTCGAGGAAGTTCGGGTTCATCTCCAGCAGCTTCATGCGTTCGCGCACGAGGTCGTCGAATTCGAGCGGGTCGAGTTCGTCCTTGCCGCGCCCCGCCATGACGGTGTTGTAAGCCAGCCGCAGGAACTGGCTGTTGGCGACGCCGGGAATCTCCACCGGATACTGGAAGCCGAGGAACAAGCCGGCCTTGGCGCGTGCGTCGGGCGTCAGCGCGAACAGGTCGCTGCCTTCAAACTGCACCGTACCCGCG
>CAZXNF010000593.1:0-2309 GCA_964641785.1 uncultured Streptomycetaceae bacterium
GTCGAGCTGCACGGTGCGCTCACCGAGCGTCGGCAGGTCGATGATGGCGCGCAGGCTGCGCCCGATCAGGCGCTGGATCTCCTGCGTGCGGCCGGACTGCTTGCCGCGCGCCGCCTCGCGATCCATCCGCGTGTTCGTCGAGCGCGGCAGCATGCCGTATTCGGCCGTGACCCAGCCGCGGCCCTGGCCTTTCAGAAACCCCGGCACTTTCTCCTCGACGCTCGCCGTGCACAGCACCCGGGTGTCGCCGAACTCGACGAGTACGGAGCCCTCGGCGTGGCGGGTGTAGCCGCGCGTGATGCGCACAGCGCGGAGTTGATCGGGACGGCGCTGGCTAGGACGCATGAACGGACTCTCTTCGGGGATCGTGACGGAGTTGCGCACCCCCGCCGCGTCAAGTTGCGAAGGGGGCGGGGGAATGGTAAATCACCTAGCGCGCATGATAACCGCGGTCGCCTGCCCGTGCCGGCACCGCCACCCCACACCAGACAACCCCAGGTACCGCCCGCATGATTCACAGCATGACCGGCTACGCGACCGCTTCGCGCGAACTCCCCGCCGGCCTCCTGACGCTCGAACTGCGTTCGGTCAACCACCGCTTCTTCGACGTCAGCTTCCGCATGCCGGACGAACTGCGTGCGCTGGAGTCGGCGCTGCGCGAGACGATCGCGGCGCGCGTCACGCGCGGCAAGCTGGAGTGCCGCATTTCGCTGGGTCCGGCGGCCGGCGGCGCCCGCGCGGCCGAACTCAACCCGGACCTCCTCGCGCGGCTGCGCGCGCTGGAGGCGCAGGTGCGCGCGGCGGCGCCCGGCGCCGCCGAACTGTCGGTGGCGGACCTCCTGCGCTGGCCCGGCATGCTGGGCGACCCCACGCCGCCGGTGGAAGCCCTGCGCGCGGCCTGCCTGTCCCTGCTGGCGGAGGTGCTGACGGAATTCACCGCGTCGCGCCTGCGCGAAGGCGAACAACTCAAGCGCCTGCTGCTCGACCGCGTGGCCGGCATGGAAACCCATGTGACCGCGCTGAAACCCAAGCTGCCGCAGATGGTCACGGCCTACCAGGACAAGCTCACCGCCCGTCTGCGCGAGGCGATGGGCAGCGCGGACCCGGAGCGCATCCAGCAGGAAGTCGTGCTGTTCGCCAACAAGATCGATGTCGACGAGGAACTCTCGCGGCTGGTGACGCATCTCACCGAGGTGAAACGCGTGCTCGACAAGGGCGGCGCCGCCGGCAAGCGCCTCGACTTCCTGATGCAAGAACTCAACCGCGAGGCCAACACCCTGGGTTCCAAGTCGGCGGACGTCGTCGTCACGCAAACCTCCGTGGAACTCAAGGTGCTGATCGAGCAGATGCGCGAGCAGATCCAGAATATCGAGTGAAGGATAAGGGGGAAGGAAAGACGAAAGAAGATAGACGAGAGAGGCAAACCCAGGCCGCAGCCGCCGTCTTCTCTCGTCTATCCTCTCTCATCTCTCGCCTTCCCAATCAAGAATGAGCGGCACGCTCTACATCGTCTGCGCGCCCTCCGGTGCCGGCAAAACAACCCTCACCAGGGCGCTGCTGGAAGCCGACCCGCAGGTGCGGCTGTCCGTCTCCTACACCACCCGCGCGCCACGGCCGGGCGAGGCCGAGGGTGTCCACTACCATTTCATCGACCTGCCCGCCTTCGAGCGCATGGCGGCGGCAGGCGAGTTCCTGGAAAGCGCGCTGGTGCACGGCAAGCGCTACGGCACCTCGCAACGCTGGATCGACGAGGCGCGCCGCGGGGGCACCGACATCCTGCTCGAGATCGACTGGCAGGGGGCCCACCAGGTGCGCCGCCTGATCCCCGACGCCGTCGGCATCTTCATCGTCCCGCCCTCGTTTGAGGCGCTCGCTGAACGGCTCAAAGGCCGCGGCCAGGACAGCCCGGACACCATCGCGCGCCGCCTGCAGGCCGCGCGCGAGGAGATGTCCCATGTTGCTGAATTTAATTATGTTATTATCAACGACGAGTTTTCCCGGGCGGCGCAGGATTTGATGGCGATCGTCCGCGCCCGTCGACTCCGGCTCCCCAGCCAGCTTGCAAGCCACCGGACGCTGTTTGAAGGCTTCAGGTAATCCAGAGCACAAAGAGGTTTCGCATGGCTCGCATCACTGTTGACGACTGTCTCAAGCACATCCCCAACCGCTTCGAACTGACGCTTGCCGCGACTTACCGCGCGCGCCAGATCGCCAACGGCTCGCAACCGGCCATCGACGGCAATCGCGACAAAGCCACCGTCCTCGCACTGCGGGACCTCGCCGCCGGCAAGTACGGCCGCGAGATTACC
>CAZXNF010000594.1:0-1717 GCA_964641785.1 uncultured Streptomycetaceae bacterium
CGCCCGAAAAACTACCAGCTTCTGACCCGGCCACGCCACCGCATGCGCGTATCCGATTCACGGGGACTGCGATGACACCCAGTTTTTATTTTCACTGGTGGCTTAACTTAGCGCCATTCCGGACTGACCCCGTCGGTCAGCCCCCGATGCTTCCCTTCGTGAATAGGCGGTGCATCGGGAGTCATCCCCTGGGATTTTCCTTGTTTGATCTCCCGCACGAGCTAGGGTGCGGTCCTGTCATCGCATGCGCCCGCTGCCGAACTCCGTGTCTACCCCCGAAGCCGCCGATATCCGCTGGTTCCGCGAAGAAGTGGAGGTGCACGAACCGCGGCTCCGGGCCTACCTGCGCACGCAGTTTCCGCAGCTGCACGATGTCGACGACGTCGTGCAGGAATCCTACATGGCGCTGCTCCGCCGCCGCATGGCCGGCGATGTGCGCAGCGCGCGAGGTCTGCTCTTCACGGCGGCGCGCAACCTCGCGCTCGACCTATTCCGCCGCGGCCGCAGCTCGCCGATCGCCGCCGTGCCGCTCGACAACGCGCCGCCGGCCGCGGATGAGCGCCGCTCGGCCGCCGATGAATTGTGTCTGCAGCAGGAGCTTTCCCTCCTCGCCGAGGCCGTCGGGTCCTTACCCCGCCGAACCCGCGAGGTGCTGAAGCTCCGTAAAATTTACGGACTCACGCACCGGGAAATCGCTGAACATCTCGGCCTCTCCGAACGCACGGTCAACGCCGAAGTCATGAAAGGCATGCGCCTCTGCAGCGCATTCCTGCGCGCCCGCGGCGTGCCGCCGCTCGCGAACAGGTCGTCCACATGAGCACGCCCCGTTCGACCGATGCCGCGGTTGCGGCCGACGCCGCGCGCTGGCTCACACGCCGCGACTGCGGTCAGGCGCTTTCGCTCGCGGAAACCCGCGTGTTCGAAGCGTGGCTGCACGCCGATCCGCGGCACCGCGCGGAGTTCGAATTGCTCGCCGGCCACTGGACCCGGCTCGACGGTCTCGGCGCGTTCCAGCCTGCGACGCCCGGCCGGGCGGTCGCTGACCTGCCGCTGCGGCCGCGACGGCCCCGCTTCCGTCCAGTGACGAGGCGGCTTGTGCCGCTGTCCGCGGCGGCCGCCGTGGCGCTCGCCGCGGGATTCCTCTGGCGGTCGCACGCGCTCCCGGCGCCGCACACCCAGGTCGCCCGCACCGCGGTCGGCCTGCAGGAAAAACTCGCGCTGCCCGACGGCTCGACCGTCGTGCTCAACACCGACAGCGCCGTGCGCGTCGAACTCACGGCAACGGAACGTCGCATCGAACTCGTGCGCGGCGAAGCGTTCTTCACCGTCGCGCCGGACAAAGCGCGCCCGTTCGTCGTGAGTGCCGGCGCCGTACGCGTGCGCGCGCTCGGCACGGCATTCAACGTCCGCCGCGAGGAAGCGAACGTCGAGGTTCTCGTGACCCACGGCCGCGTCGACGTTGCGGATGCGGATGGCAACGCCTCGCTGCTTGCCCCCACGTCGGCCGAGTCGGCGCCAACGCTCGCCGCCGGCCAGCGCACCGTGGTCCGGGCCGCCTCGCCCGGGGCCGCGATCGAAGCTCTCTCGCCGCTCGATATCTCGCGCCGGCTGGCCTGGCAGGAGCGCCGCCTCGAATTTGGGCCCACGCCGCTCCGTGAGATCGTCGCTGAGTTCAATCGCTACAGCCCGCGCCGTTTCGTCATCGCGGAACCCGCGC
>CAZXNF010000594.1:1727-2295 GCA_964641785.1 uncultured Streptomycetaceae bacterium
TCCGCGTCGGCGACGAGGAGACGTTGCTGCGTTTCCTGCAGGGGAGTTTCCCGATCGAGGCCGAGCGCACGGCCGCGGAAACCGTGCTCCGCGCGCGGCGCTGAGGCGTGCTTCCCCACTCCGGGTTCCGGCACCGGACCCGTCCCTTTTCTCTCGGGCGGCGGGCTTCCGCGAAGCCGTCGCGTCGGCGCACCGCGTATTTTCCCCGAAAAAAACCCTGTCAGGTATCTGCCGTCACTCGTCGTTGTTTCTGGCCGCGCCTGCCCTCGTCTCCCTAGCGCTCCGCCTCATCCCCATTCTACGTTCCCTCTTTTCCACGATGCGCCGTCTCTACCTCTCCGGGCAAATCGCCGCAGCAGCCGCCTGCGCGTGGTGACAGAGTTCGCGCCGCTGTGCCCCACTCCATGCACAACACCGCACCCGCACCCGCACCCGCACGCTCCGCGCACCCGCACGCACAGTGCACCCGCACCATGGTTGTGTCGGCTGCTTTGCGGACGCGGCGCTGGTAGTACGCCGCCTCTTCCGCGCTGGTGCGCGCCATCTCAGCGTCGACTTTGCAGTAGTA
>CAZXNF010000595.1:0-2288 GCA_964641785.1 uncultured Streptomycetaceae bacterium
TGCGATGGCCGGTCGGCAGCGCGTGGAAGCGCACCTTCGCCGGCACGCTCGGGTGGACGATCAGCGCGTTGCCGACCGAGCCGATCATCGCGATGTGCTCGAAGTCCTTCATCACGTCGTAGCCGAGCTTGGGATAGACGCTGGGGCTGATGCCGAGCGTGCCCAGACTACCGATACCGATCGTGTAGCCGTCGGGCGCGGCTTTCGCGGTGAGCGTCGTGCCAAGCGTGCCGTTGGCGCCGCCACGGTTGTCGATCACCACCTGCTGGCCGAGGGATTCCTCAAGCTTGCGCGCGACCGCGCGGCCGACGATGTCGGTCGGTCCCCCGGAGACGAAGGGCACGATCATGCGTACGGGCTTGACCGGGTATGCCGTGGTCGGTGACTGGGCGGCGACCGTGAACGACAGTATCGCCAGCGCGGCAAAGCCCGACGTGACGCGGAAGTACTGCATGCGTTCTCCTTCTGAGCGCGGCGAATTCTGATATTTGGAATGGCATTCCGCACGCGCGAATCGAGGGTAAATCCTCCTCCGCGCGCGTGTCAAACAAAAAGCGGGTTCACGTTGCCGAGAACCCGCCCCTTATTGGAACGTCACACCGGCGCAGGCCGGTGTCCCGCGCGTCTTACGGCCCTTCGTCCGCCACCTGCGGCAGCTTGCGCAGCTTGTAGGGCTTGGCGACGACCTTCTTCAGCGCTTCCTCGTCGATATCGATGCCGAGACCCGGCGCGGTCGGCAACTCAATGTAGCCGTTCTTCGGCTTCAACTGGTTTTTGCAGATGCTGTCTCCGAATTCCACGAAGGGCAGGAAGTATTCCGTGATGATGAAGTTGGGCATCGTCGCGGAGGCGTGCACGGTGGAGGCCAGGGCCACCGTCGTCGAGTTGTAGTTGTGCGGGGAGATGGCGACGAGGTAGGGCTCGGCCATGGCAGCGATCTCCTTCAGTTCCAGGATGCCGCCGACGCAGGCGACGTCCGGGTTGAGGATGTCCGCCGAGCGTTTCTCCAGCAGCGGCCGGAAGCCGGTCTTGGTGTAGGTCGCTTCGCCGATGACCACCGGAATGCCGATCTCGCGGCGGATCTGCGCGAGTTCGTCCGGGAACTCGGCCTGGCAGGATTCCTCCATCCAGTACATGTTGAACTCGGCGAGCCGCTTGTTGAGGCGGATCGCGTGCATGGGGGCCAGGCGCCGGTGCTGATCGATCAGCAGGTCGACGTCGGGACCGACGGCCTCGCGGATGGCCTTGGTCACGCGCACCGCGCGTTCTTCGTGTTCCTTGGGAATCCACGTGCGCCAGGGTTTGGGCAGCGGGTCGAACTTCAGCGCCGTCCAGCCCTGCGCGACGACTTTTTCCGCGGCCTTGGCGTAATCGGCTGGCTGGTCCATGCCGTAGCTCCAGCCGTTGGCGTAGACGCGGATCTTGTCGCGGTAGCGGCCGCCCAGCAGGTTGTAGACCGGCTGCTTGCAGGCCTTGCCGACGATGTCCCACAGCGCCTGTTCGATGCCGCTGACGGCGCAGAACAGTTCGACCGAACCGCGGCGTGCAGCGTAGTCATCAAAGGCGAATTGGGTGAAATGCTTGATGTCGAAGGGGTTGCGGCCAACGAGGTAAGGGCCCAGCGCGTTCAACTGCGCGCAGACCGCTGTGTCGCGGTCGTACTGCGAATAGGCCTCGCCCCAGCCGTGCAGGCCTTCGTCGGTTTCCACTTTGACGAAAATGAGGTTCTTGCGCCAGCCGGGATGCACGGCATAGCTTTTGATGGCGGTGATTTTCATGCGGGTTCCTTGTTCTTGGGGCGCCGGGCCGATGGGAAACGACTCCTGCGGGCGCTGGGTATTTTATTGATGACGGTCTACGGACAGCAATGATAGCGCGCGCCGGCAGGGGCGCATTTCCGGCCCGGCGGCGCATGCCGGGCGCGGACAGTTCAGGTATAAAGGCGGGGGCCGCGACAATACGTTCTCAAGAACCGCCGGCCCGCCAGACCCGGAGGAGTCATGCCATCCCGATTTTTCACCGTGGCCGCACGGATCGTCGCGCTGCTGGTCTGTTGCACCGCCGGTCTCGCCGCGGCGCAGACGTACCCCGCCAAACCCGTGCGCGTGGTGGTGCCGTGGCCGCCGGGCGGCGGCAACGACATTGCGGGTCGCATCCTTGCCGCTCGGCTCGCGGAAGCAATGGGGCAGCAGTTCCCGGTCGACAACCGCGGCGGCGCCGGCGGCACGATCGGCGCGGACTTCGTGGCGAAGGCGCCACCGGACGGCTACACGGTGATGGTGCAGTCC
>CAZXNF010000596.1:0-2282 GCA_964641785.1 uncultured Streptomycetaceae bacterium
GGTCAACGTCGCCAGCGCCTTCGAGCGCCCGTTTGAAGATCGCACGCAGCGCGTGGTGGTGGTTGGCGGTGGTGACTTTCTGTCGAACGCCTTCGTCGGCAACGGCGGCAACCTCGACCTCGGCGTGAACATCGTCAACTGGCTGGCCGGCGACGACAATCTGATCACCATCCAGCCGCGGCCGGCAACCGACCTCAGCCTCGATTTCTCTCCGGCTGCGCTGTATACGATCGCGTTCGGCTTCCTGCTCGTGCTGCCGCTCGTCTTCGGCGTGACCGGCATCGTGATCTGGTGGCGCCGGCGGCGGCGCTAGCCCCCTCCCCTATGCAGCGGTCCTGGATCAACGTCGCGCTGGCCGTGGGCGTGGCGGCGCTGGCCGCCGTCGTCTGGCTCAAACCCGGCAAGCCGGGCGCCGACATCGCGCTCTCGGCGGTGAAGCCCGCGGAGATCAAAACCCTGCGCGTTGAAAAAGCGGGCCGCGAAATTGCGCAGCTTGCGCGCGACGCTGAAGGCTGGCGTCTGACCGCGCCCTTTCCCGCACGCGCAGATCCGGTGATGGTGCAACGCCTCACCGCGCTGCTCGAAGCCAAGGGCGGCGAAAAGCTGCCGGCTACCGGGCTTGCGCGCTACGACCTCGACCCGCCGTTCGCGCGCCTGACCTTTGATGGCCAGAGCTATAGCTTTGGCGCCATGAATGCGGTGGTCGGCGCGCAGTACGTGCTGACGAACGGCGGGATCTACCTGCTGCCACCGCGCTACGCGACGGCCATCCCCGACGAAGCGCCCGCGCTCGCTTCCAAACAACTGTTCGCCCCGAACGAAGCGCCGATCGCCATCGCCCTGCCGGGCTTTCGCGTCGAGTCCGTGGACGGCAAGTGGATGATGTCGCCGGGCCGCGGCGAGTTGTCCCAGGACGATTACGCGCGCTGGATGGACGAGTGGCGGCTCGCGACCGCGCTGGCAGTCGGCGGCGCGCCGGAAAAGCGCGCGAAGGAAACGATCAAGGTCACGCTGAAGGACGGTCGCGCGATCGAACTCGACATCGTGCAACGCGAGCCGGACCTGGTGCTCGCACGGCAGGATGAGAAACTGACCTACCGGATCGCCAAAGCCATGGCGACGCGCCTGCTGGCGCCGCCGGCGGTGCCGGCCGCCGAGAAAAAATAGCCCGCGTGCCCGAACTGCCCGAGGTTGAAACCACGCGCCGGGGCTTGGAACCGGTAATCGCCGGACATACCGTGGCCAAGGTGATCGTGCGTAACCGGGCGCTGCGCTGGCCGATTCCGCGCACGCTCGAAACCACGCTGACGGGGCGGCGCATCGATGCGATCGAGCGGCGCGGCAAGTACCTCCTGTTCCGCGCCGGCGACGGCACGCTGATCGTGCACCTCGGTATGTCCGGCCGGTTGTGGGTGCTGCCCGCCGCGACGCCGCCGCAGACGCACGATCATTTCGACCTCGTGCTGGACGACGCGCAGGCGGTACGCTTCAAGGATCCTCGCCGGTTCGGCCTCATGTTGTGGCAGAAAGGCGATCCCCTGCTGCACCGGTTGCTGCGCGACATCGGCCCCGAGCCCTTTTCCGCGGCGTTCAACGCCGACTGGATCTACCAGCAGACCCGCAGTCGCAGTGGTCCGATCAAGAACGCGCTGATGGACAGCCATCTCGTCGCCGGCGTCGGCAACATCTACGCCAGCGAGGCGCTCTACCGCGCCCGCATCAATCCCAAGCTGCCGGCGCGCAAGATCGGGCGCGAGCGTTACGCGACGCTGGTGGAGAAAATCCGGGAGACCCTGGCGGAAGCGATTGCGGCCGGCGGCTCCAGCCTGCGTGACTACGTCAATTGCAGCGGCGAGGCCGGATGGTTTCAGACGCGCTTCGATGTCTACGACCGCGAGGGAAAACCGTGCGCGTCGTGCAAGGGGCCGATCAGGAGTCTGGTGCTGGGGCAGCGTTCGACGTTTTATTGTCCGCGCTGCCAACGGTAGCTGGCGGCGAGCGAACTTGCTCGGCGTCGCCGCTGCGTCCGCGCAGCCAGAACAGAGGATTTAATACCTGGCTGTCGGTGCGGCTTTGTTGAGTCACGAATCGACTACTTGCCGTGCAATTCCTTGTATATGAGACCAGTTCGTCGAATCTGGTCAGTCGCGTCAGGACGCCAGAACTCGATGATCTCCAGCTCCCGCTTCTTTCGCGCCGCAGTGTACTGACTGATGTCGAGCATGAAGGCGGCGAACTTCTTTCCAGGACGATCGCGCACTGTGACGCTCGGGTTGACTCTA
>CAZXNF010000597.1:0-1600 GCA_964641785.1 uncultured Streptomycetaceae bacterium
GCATCAGCCTCGCGCATTCGCCGCCGCCCGGCGCGGATGGAACGATTGTGCCGCCGATCGACCTGCTCGATGGGTCCGGCGAGTGGCTGCGCTTTCCCAGCTTCGCGGCCTACCGGGAGGAGCTTGCGGCGAAGCCCGCCGCGCTGAATGCCGCCTGTCTCGTGGGCCACACGACGTTCCGGGTGGCGGTCATGGACAAGCTCGAGCGTGCCGCTACGCCGGCCGAGATCGCCAAAATGCGCGAGATGGCCCGCGAGTCATTGGCCTCCGGTGCCATCGGCGTATCCACCGGCACGGCCTATCCGCCGGCGGCGATGGCGCCCACCGCCGAGCTGATCGAGGTCTGCCGGCCGCTCACCGAGTACGGCGGCCTGTACGTCACGCACATGCGCAATGAAGACGACCAGGTGTGCGAGTCCATCGACGAAACTTGCGACATTGGCCGAGCGCTGGGCGTGCCGGTGATCATTTCGCACCACAAGTGCGTCGGCATCCGCAATCATGGACGCTCTCCCGAGACGCTCGCACTCATCGAGCGGCGCATGCAGGAACAGTCCGTGGGCCTGGACTGCTACCCCTACATCGCGTCCTCGACGGTGCTGCGCTACGACCGGCTCGAGCAATCCTCGCGCATCATCATCACGTGGTCGAAGCCGCATCCGGAGTTCTCCGGCGTCGACCTCGACGAGGTGGCGAAGCGGCTGGGCATGAGCAAGACCGACGCGGTGGAGAAGATCAAGCCGGCGGGCGCGATTTACTTCATGCTCGACGAGCAGGACGTGCAGCGCGTCCTGGCCTATGAGCACACGATGATCGGCTCCGACGGCCTGCCGCACGACCAGAAACCCCACCCGCGCCTGTGGGGCACGTTCCCCCGTGTGCTGGGGCACTACGCGCGCGACCTGAAGCTGTTCCCGCTGGAAACGGCGGTCTACAAGATGACGGGTCTGCCGGCGGCGAAGTTCGGGCTGGCGGGGCGGGGTACGCTGCGGGAAGGCTACGCGGCGGACATCACGGTATTCGATGCGGACACGGTGATCGACGTGGCGGATTTCCAGAACGGCGCAGCACCCGCGCGCGGCATCGAGACGGTGGTCGTGAACGGTGCCGTGGTGTGGCGCGGGGGGCGGGAGACCGGGGCAAGGCCCGGAAAATTGCTGCGGCGGGCATAAGCCCGCTGGCTCAGTGCTGCAGGATCTTCGACAGGAACTGCACCGCGCGCTCGGAGCGCGGTTTGCCGAAAAAATCGTCCTTCGTCGCGTCTTCCACGATCTCGCCCTTGTCCATGAAGATCACGCGGTGGGCAACCTTCTTGGCGAAGCCCATTTCGTGGGTCACGACCATCATGGTCATGCCCTCCTGTGCGAGCTGCACCATCACGTCGAGCACCTCGTTGATCATCTCCGGGTCTAGCGCGGAGGTCGGCTCATCGAACAGCATCGCGATGGGGTCCATCGACAGGGCGCGGGCAATCGCCACGCGCTGCTGCTGGCCGCCGGAGAGCTGACCGGGATACTTGTCCTTCTGCTCGATGAGTCCGACGCGGTCGAGCAGTTTGAGCCCGCGCGTCACGGCTTCGTCCTTCGGACGCCCGAGCACC
>CAZXNF010000597.1:1610-2273 GCA_964641785.1 uncultured Streptomycetaceae bacterium
CTGGAACACCATGCCGATGCGCGAGCGCAGCTTGGACAAATTGGTGTCCTTCGCGGTCAGCGAAACGCCGTCGACGCTGATGTTGCCTTTCTGGAAGGGTTCGAGGCCGTTCACCGCCTTGATGAGCGTACTTTTGCCCGAGCCTGAAGGGCCGCAGACGACCACCACCTCGCCTTTGTCGACCGTGGTGCTGCAATTGGCCAGCACCTGGAAGCTGCCGTACCACTTGCTGACATCCTTGATTTCGATCATTGCCATGGCGGAGCCTTAACGGATGATGGCCATCTTGGCCTGCAGTCGCTTCACGACGAGGGACAGCGAGAATGAAATGACGAAATACACCACGGCGGCGAAGGTGTACATCTCGACCAGCCGGTAATCGCGGTTGGCGATCTTCGACGCGGCGCCCAGGAAATCCGTCACCGAGATCACGTACACAAGCGAGGTGTCCTGAAACAGGATGATCGTCTGGGTCAGCAGTACCGGCGTCATGTTGCGGAAGGCCTGCGGCAGCACGATCGTGCCCATGGTCTGCCAGTAGTTGAGTCCGAGGGCTGAACCGGCCTGCACCTGCCCGCGGGGAATCGACTGGATGCCGGCGCGCATGATCTCGCAGTAGTACGCGGCCTCGAACATCATGAAGGTGATGACGCAGGACAGGAA
>CAZXNF010000598.1:0-2272 GCA_964641785.1 uncultured Streptomycetaceae bacterium
GATCTCCTCTACGGCGATGCCGGGAACGACACCTACACCATCGCGCGCGGTGCCGGCAACGACGTGGTGAGCGAGTCCGGCGGACTTGAATCGGATGTGGACACGGTCCGGCTGACCGGCGTCACTTCCACGCAGGTCACGCTGGAGCGCGATTACCACGAGCTCCGGATCCGTATCAACGGCACGCCGCAGATCATCACGCTGAGCGGCGTGTACGACGGCAAGGCGCGGGAGATCGAGCAGATCGTGTTCGACGCGAGCGTGACGTGGAGCTTTGCCGAAGCGACGGCGCGCGCCACTTTCGTGCCGCCGCCGGGCAACCTCCTGACCGGCACCAGCGGCAACGATGTGCTGATCGGCGACGAAGGCGACGACACGATCCAGCTCTTCGCGGGGGACGACTATGCCGAAGGCGGCAGGGGCAACGACCTGCTCGAAGGCGGCCTCGGCCGCGACACCTTGCTGGGCGGCAGCGAGAACGACACGCTGGACGGCGGGGAGGGCGGCACCTCGGGGTTCACAATCGGCGGCGACTGGCTGGAAGGCGGTACCGGCAACGATACGTACATCGTGCGGGTCTCGACCGACCGCGACACGATCGTCGAAAACGATGCGACGCCGGGCAACCGCGACGTGCTGTGGCTGACCGCCAATATCCAGCCCAGTGATGTGTTCCTGCGCCGTGCCGGCGACGATCTCAACGTGCTGCTCTTCGACCCGGTGTCTCCGTACGGCCAGGTCACCCTGCACGACTGGTGGCTCGACGACGCGCACAAGATCGAGGAAATCCGGTTTGACGACGGCACCACGTGGAACGTCGCGACGATCCTCGTAGGCTTCAGTACCGCCAGCGAAGGCAGCGACCAGCTGGAAGGCGGCGCGAGCAACGACACGATCGACGCGCTCGGGGGCGCGGACGAAGTTTCCGGCAAGGGCGGTAACGACACTTTGTACGGGGGTGCGGGCAGCGATCTGCTGCTCGGCGGCGAGGGCGACGACCAGCTTCTGGGCGGCGCGGACGGCGATACGCTGCGCGGTGAGGCCGGCATGGACCTGCTGCGCGGCGGCGCGGGTTTCGACACGCTGTTCGGCGGGGCTGGCAGCGATGCGTTGTACGGCGAGGCCGATGGCGACTTTCTGTACGGCGACGCCGGCGATGATGTGCTCGATGGCGGCGCCGGCAGCGACACGCTGACCGGCGGCGCCGGCGCGGACCACTACGGCTTCGGGCGGGGCTACGGCGTCGACACGCTGCAGGACGGCGGGCCCGTCGGCGATTTTGATGAAGTCGTCTTCAACGCCGATGTTGCTCCGGCCGATCTGCAACTCACCCGTACTTCCAGCAATCTTGTCGTGCGGATCAAGGGCACGGCCGATCAACTGCTGCTGTCAGGATGGTATTCGGCGGCCGGGGCCGGCATCGACCGCTTCCGTTTCGCGGACGGCACCGAGTGGAACGTCGCGCAGATCGAGGCGGCCGTCACGATCGCGGCATCCACGGCTGGCAACGACAACATCCTCGGCTCCAACACGGACGACACGCTCGACGGCCTCGACGGCAACGACACGTTGGCCGGCGAGGGCGGCAATGACACCCTGCTGGGTAACACCGGCAACGATTTCCTGCGCGGAGGTGCCGGTAACGACATGCTCTCCGGTGGCCCCGGCAACGACTTCCTTGAAGGGGGCGCGGGTGACGACAGCTACGTGCTGGAGCGCGGCACCGGGTCGGACGTGGCCTTTGAGGACGAAGCGTTGACGGAGGGCGGAAGCGTTTCGTCCGTGTCCACCGGCCAGGATCATGTGCGGGTGGGAACGGGCATCGCGCCAGCGGAAGTCGTGGTGTCGCGCAACGGGGATTCCCTCGTGCTGTCGATCGCGGGCAGCGGCGACAGCCTGACGCTGCCGAAATGGTTCCTGTCCGACGGCTACCTGATCGAGGCGGTGCGATTCGAGGATGGCACCGTCTGGGATACCGCCGAACTCGTGCAGCGCACGGCGGTGCCCACGGTCGCCGACGACACCCTGTTCGGCTCGGATTTCGACGACACGCTCAGCGGCGGTGCGGGCAACGACAGCCTCAATGGGCTGGGCGGCAACGACCGCCTGTTCGGCGAGGAAGGCAACGATACGCTCGTCGGGGACGCGGGCGACGATGTTCTGGAAGGCGGCAGCGGCAACGATCAACTGAAGGGCGGAGCGGGTCGCGACAGTCTCTCCGGTGGCGCGGGCGCGGACTGCTTCGAGCGGCAGCGTCACGCAGGCGACGATG
>CAZXNF010000599.1:0-2271 GCA_964641785.1 uncultured Streptomycetaceae bacterium
GCACGAAGGGTAGCCCAAGCGTCACGTTGACACCCGCGCCGACTGCGTGCTGGCGATGTACCACGACCAGGGCCTGCCGGTGCTGAAGTACGCTAGCTTCGGCGCGGGTGTCAACGTGACGCTTGGGCTACCCTTCGTGCGCACGTCAGTCGATCACGGCACGGCACTGGACCTGGCGGCGGCCGGCAGCCGCGGTGCCGATCCGGGCAGCCTGCGCGCCGCGCTGGCGCTGGCCAGGACGCTCGTGGGAAGGCGGCGCTGAGATCCCGCCGGTCGGGCCTGCAGGCACACATGACGGGCCGTCACATCCCTCGAAAACGCTTCGGCCAGCATTTCCTAGCTGACGCGTATTACCTCGACCGTATCGTGGCCGCAGTAGCACCACGACCCGGTGACTGCATAGTCGAAATCGGCCCCGGACTCGGGGCATTGACCCGGCCGCTTATGGCCATCGCCGGGCGTCTCACCGCGATCGAGCTCGACCGCGACCTCGCAACAATGCTGCGCGCCGAATTCACGCCTGAACGCCTAACGCTGATCGAAGGGGATGCGCTGCAGACCGATCTCGCGACTGTCGGGCCACGCCTGCGTGTTGTCGGTAATCTGCCTTACAACATCTCGAGTCAGTTGCTGTTCCACCTCATTCGCTTTCTTCCGCAGATCGAGGATGTGCACGTCATGTTGCAACGGGAAGTCGTCGATCGGATGGCGGCGGCGCCCGGCAGCAAAACCTACGGACGATTGTCGGTGATGCTGCAAGCGCGGTTTGCCATAGCCAAGCTATTCGACGTGCCGGCCGGTGCGTTTCAGCCACCACCAAAGGTAGTCTCCGCGGTCGTACGGCTGACGCCGCATGCCGCGACCGTGCCTGCAATCCGCGATGAAGCGGTGTTCGCCCGCGTCGTGTCTGCCGCGTTCGGCCAGCGGCGCAAAACGCTGCGCAATACGTGGAAAGGACTGTTGAACGTAGAGGAAATGCTGGCGCTGGCCATCCTGCCCGGCGCGCGCGCCGAAACACTGTCGGTTACAGACTATCTGCGCGTGGCTGACTTCATCGCTTTGCGCGAAGGAAGCTTTCCTACCCGTCACAGCGGCAGTGAAGCAGGCCCCGGCAGGTCGTAAGCCGGGGCTGATGTGCAGCTGGGCGCGAGCGCCCCCAGCCTACCTTCCCGACGCATGGGAAGGCACCGCTCACCCGCCCCGGCAGGGATGACGAGGCAAGCGTTTTTCAGCGTTTCCGCTGCCCGCGACTCATTTGGCGAAAGTAGTTCGCCATACCCTCCACTGCAACGTCAGGAGCACCGTCAAACTCATCGCGGCCGCTGAGACGGCGGCCAAGCTCCTGAAATGCAGGGCGATACTCATGCCCACCAAGCCGAGCCAACAACCGGCGATGGCGACAATCTCAAGAATCCCCAAGCCGCTTTGTTTACGTGTCATCACCAACAGATAGCTGGCCGAAAAGCCGGCGGCGATCACCATTGCCGTTGCAATGCCAAGAATTCCGGATTGCGGCACGAGGATAGCGTTGAGGAAAACATTGAGCACCACGCCCCCCCCCCATAGCCATAACCACATGGCGCATTGCTCCGGACACTGCGGCGAGCTTGAGGATCAGCACCGTGCTGACAATGAAGGGCAGTTGGACGCTGCCCAGCTTCAGGATCTCCGCCAGTTGTAGAGCCTGATCGCGCGTCACTTCGCCACCTTCGAAAATCGCCACCACGAGTGGCTCGGAAAAACCGTAAACGACGATGCCAATAACCATGGCGATCCAGGTGCCGCACATCAGCATGAAATAAAGATCGCTCTGTATCTGCACGGGTCGATTGCTGTTCACCAGGCGCGCGAGATGGGGCAATACCACAGCGCTTACCCCGACACCCGCCAACCCCGTGATGACCTGCAGCATCTTGCTGCCCACTGCCCATGATGACAACTCGCCCGTACCAAGAAGGCCGGCAAACGCATAGTTGATCGGCACCGACACTGCGGCCATGAGCGCCGCCAAAGCAAGCAGTCCGTAGTTGCGAAACACTGGCGCAAGGTCGTCGAGGCCATCGAAAGAACCCGGCATCAGTCTTATTCCTTCCTGCTTCACCGCATGCATGACCAGACCGATATTGATGAGCATCCCTGCCAGCATCCCGGCGATCGCCCCATACGCGCCCCATGTCTGCTGAAACGCGAGAATCAGTGCGACCGCCATAGCCGGAACACTTACTCACCGGTCCATAATATAGGCTACGGACGGCGCTTGAAAGAATGTTC
>CAZXNF010000600.1:0-2265 GCA_964641785.1 uncultured Streptomycetaceae bacterium
GGATTGGCCATCGCGAACAGGGGTGTGACGATCTCGCACCGGCGCCGCTCCGCCAGCGCGATAAACGCGCCCATGGCGGTCTGCGAGCCCTTGCCCTGCGCGTAGGCGTCGGGGCCGAAGGCGGGCCCGCGCGGATCGCCGGCACCGAAGGCCTGCAGTGGCGTAGGCACCGGCGAGAAGGTATTGGTCTCGTGATTGAGCCGGGCGATGACGACTTTCATTGCGGCATGCCGTCAATCCCGGCTTTGGTCTTCGCCGGCGACAGGCTTGCCGCGCTCGCGCCGCTGCCGGCGGATCTGTTCCGCATGGTCCTGCTCGAACACCTCGCGAATCTGCTGCGCGGCCTGGCGCGAAGTCTGCACCAGTTCCGCCTCGTCTTCGTGGACCCCGTACTGGCGCTCAATCAATTCTTCGTCGTGTTGCCGGAACAGCGCCACCGTGCGCGCCGCGTCCTCCGGGGTGCGGCCCAGCGCGACCAGTGCCGCCGCGGCCGCCTCGAGGCCGGTGCCAAAGGTCTCGCGGATAATATTGCTGACGCCGGCGTCGCGCAGCCGGAACAGATGCACGCGGTTGCGCGCGCGCGCGATGATGGGTAAGCGCGGAAAATGATGGCGCAAGAGTTCCGCGATCTGCACCGACTTTGCCGGATCATCCACGGCCAGCACGAACAGCCGCGCCTTCGCAGCACCGGCGGCGTGCAGTAGCTCCAGCCGCGAAGCGTCACCGTAATAGATACGGTTGCCGAAACGGCGCACGACATCCACCTGCTCCGAATTTGCCTCCAGCGCCGTGAAAGGGATGCCGGACGCCTGCAGCACTCGGCACACCATCTGCCCAAAGCGCCCGAAGCCGGCGACGATCACCGGGTTGTCCGGCACGTCGATGGGGTCGTAGTCCGGCGGCGCCCGCCGTTCGCGCCAGCGGTCGAGCAGCCGCGCGTGCCCGCGCATCGCCAGCGGCGCCATCACCAGCGACACCGTCACCACCATGATCAGGAAATCCGCGACCGGCTCGGTCAGCGCGCGATGCACCACCGCCGCGCCGAACAGCACGAAGGAAAATTCGCCGCCCTGCGCCAGCGCAACCGCCAGCCGCTGCGCGGAGGCGTTGGGCGCACCGTCGAAACGGGCGATCGCGTAGAGAACGAGGGACTTCACCGCCATCAACGCCAGCGCGGCGCCGAGCAGCTCGAACGGCCGCTCCGCGAGCAGACCGAGGTTCGCGCTCATGCCCACCGCCATGAAGAACAAGCCCAGCAGCAGTCCCTTGAAGGGTTCAATGTCGGCTTCCAGTTCATGCCGGAATTCCGAATCGGCCAACAGTACGCCGGCAAGGAAGGCCCCGAGCGCCGGCGACAGCCCGATCTGCGTCGTCGCCCACGCCGATCCGGCTACCAGCAGCAGCGCCGCAGCGGTGAAGACTTCGCGGTTGGCGTGCGTGGCCAGCGCCTTCAGTGCCGGACGGATCGCGTGCCGGCCGATGACGATCACCACCCCGATCACGAGCAGCGCCTTGGTCACCGTTTGCCAGTTGGGCGGCGCGTCCATCCGGTCGGTGCCGAACAGCGGCAGCAGCGCCAGCAGCGGGATCACGGCGAGGTCCTGGAACAGAAGAATGGCAAAGCCTTCGCGGCCGTGCCGGTGCGACAGCTCGCCGCGCTCCGCAAGCGATGCGAGCACCAGGGCCGTCGACGACAGGGAGAGCGCGAAACCGGTCAGCGCCGCAGCCTTCACGCTCATGCCGGCCAGCCAGGCCAGCACGCCGATCGCCGCAGCGGAGGCGAGCACCTGAGCAGCGCCGAGACCGAATATCGGCCGCCGCAGCGCCCACAGGCGCGAGGGCTCAAGCTCCAGGCCGATCAGGAACAACAGCAGTACGACGCCCGCCTCGGCGTAGTGCAGCGTGGCCTCGGCGTTGGTCACGATGCCGAAGGCCCACGGGCCAACCAGCATGCCGGCGGCGAGGTAGCCCAGCACGGCGCCCAGCTTCGCGCGCTGGAACAACGGCACCACGACCACCGCCGCCAGCAGCAGCAGCACGAGCTTCAGCAATAACGGGTATTCCATCGCACCCGAGTATCGCCCAAATCGCGCCGGGCTATGCCGGTACGAGCGCCGGTGGAACGTACGCCTGGACCGTCGGCGCGTCTCCTCGCCACTGCTCGACCTCCACCAGCGTCGACAACGCGCTCGGCCCCTGCGCCAGCCGCGACGTGCCGATGTCCGGGCACAGCACGTTGGCGTTGCCGTTGCGTTCCAGTCCGTC
>CAZXNF010000601.1:0-2260 GCA_964641785.1 uncultured Streptomycetaceae bacterium
GTATGAACCGAAGAACGGCGAACCTGATCTGGTGGTGCTCGCCGCGGCGCGTCTCGGCAAGACGCGCCTCATCGACAACATCGAGCTGACGCGCCCGGTTTAGCCGCGCCCGGCGCCACGCGCCGCGCGCTCGGCGTCGATCAAGGCGCGCTTGCGTTCCAGTCCCCAGCGGTAGCCGCCGAGCCCGCCGTCGCCGCGGATCACGCGGTGGCAGGGAATCACCAGCCCCACCCGGTTCCTCGCGCAGGCGCTGCCGACCGCGCGGACGGCTTTCGGTTGGCCGATCGCGCGCGCGACTTCCGCATAGGACTTCACCTGCCCGGCCGGGATGCGGCGCAGGTAGTTCCACACCTTCAGCTGGAACGCGGTGCCTTGCAGGTCCACCGGCAGCGCCGCGTGAGGGCGGCCGTCTTCCAGGTAGCCGGTCAGCGCCCGCATCCACGCAGAGAACGCGCGGTCCTTCGCCAGGTCGCGACGTTGCAGTTGTGCCCGCGGATACTCCTGCGCCAGGCGTTTCACCAGCGCCCCCACGCCGTCGCCGAACTGCACGAAGCAGAGCCCGCGGTCGGTCGCCGCGATCATCAGCAGGCCGAGCGGCGTGTTTGCTGCCGCATAACTGATCGCCACGCTGTCGCCGCCAGCACGGTACTGCTGCGGCGTCATGCCGAGGTGCGCGTCGGCGCGCGCGTAGGCACGGCTCGCTGAGCCGAAGCCGGCGTCGTAGATCGCCGTGGTGACGGATCCGCCCGTGCGCAGCGCCGCCTTGAGCCGGCCCGCGCGCAGGCCGTCCGCGTACTGCTTGGGTGACAGGCCGGTCAGCGCCTTGAAGCGGCGCTGGAAGTGAAAGGGGCTCAGGTGCGCACGTGCTGACAGTGCGGCGAGCGACTGCGGGGTGTCGGGGTGGGCGTCGAGCCACCGGCAAACGGCGCGGATGCGCGCGTCCGCGGCGGATGCGGCGGATGCGGCGGACGCGGCCTTGGGGTTCAGTGTTTTGGTCATGACGGGTCTTCCTGGAGGATGGACACCGTCAGTGTGCGGCCGTGTCGCCGCCGGGAAATCCCGTTTCTTGCGGAGTGGCAGGGCGCCTCAGCGCGCCGGCGCGGCGGTGATCTCGGGAAGCTTAGTGCCGTCCAGGCGGAACGTGCGCGTCAGCTTTTGCGTCGGGCAGCACATCGGGTCGCCCGCGCCGTGCCCCACGAGCGTAACGAGGATGAGGCCGTCCTTGATGCTGACGCTTTCCACCTTGACCCGGTCGCCCAGGCTGGTCCCTGCCTGGTAGCGGGGAATGCCCTGGTCGGAAAGTACGGCGGCGAGGGTCATGAAGGTGCCGCTGCCACCGAGATCCTGCGCCAGGATCACCGCCGCGTCGTCGCGGCCGTCGCCGTTGAGATCCCCGAACGCGTTGGGGCCGACCACCTTGAGCTTGATGGGTGCTGCGCCCGGCGTCGTGCGGTACTCGTAGTTGCCCTCGCGGGTGACCAGCCACGGCCCGAGAGTCTGTTCGCCGCGGTAGCCGACGTAGTCCAGCCACTGGCCGTTCAGCGTCTGCGGCGTCATCGACGCCTGCTGCTTCAGGACGGCGGAGGAGCAGGCGGCCAGGGTGAATGCGGCGAGGCCGACGAGGAGAAGGTGGCGAGAGAATCGCATGGGAGTGTGGGGATCAGTGTTAAGTTTTGAGTGATGTGATTTTAACGCAGCTGCGCGGAGCTGTGCATGCCGCATTCGTCGGCCCAATAGATCAGCGCCCGCCGGGCTTGCGCGCGTCGTTTGATCGCCGGGTAGTCGGATCCAAGCCACGCCGTGATTCGCGCGTCGTCCCGCTCGTAGGCCCGGCGCAGCGGTTTTTGCGGACTCAGCCCCCAGCGGGCGAGCCAGTTGCCAACGCTCGCGCTCGATGAGCCGCCCCGCCGCCTCGCGCGTCCACAGGTAGAACGGGAGCTTGAGCTGATCGGGCATCTTGCCGATGATCAGCGCCTTGATCCGCTCGGCTTGACGCGCTTTGAGCTCGGAGACTTCTCCCGCAACGCGGCCACGGCGCTTGGGCTCGATGCGGGTGACGCCCTCGCGGCGCATCTGCGCGACCCACCGGCGGATGCTGCGATCGGGAATGCCGAAGACACGGCCCGCCTGCGCCTGACTCAAGCCTCCGTTGAGCGCAGCGATCACGCGCTTGCGAATCTCGTCTTGTGCCGCAGCCGGGATATCTCGCATGCTTTGTTTGGTCATGCCCAATCAACGCGATAGGACAATGGGTTGATTT